>CAJXFJ010000073.1 GCA_913052515.1 uncultured Flavobacteriales bacterium
AAAACTACTTCTCTAATATTATTTCCAGAAATCGTGTTTCCAGAACAATCTCTTACATTAGAAACTACTAGAGTATGCACAATTCCAGAATCTAAAGGTGTACTCAAAATCAATAAGGCTTGAGTATACGCTGGTGCTTGATTGAAAACTTGACCTACAACGGCCGAAGTAGAAAAAGCATAAGTGCCATTTACTATCGAACTTGAATCCATAAATTCATTAAACTCTACCAAGACACTATCTGCTGAAAGCGCAGAAGCTCTAATTACCACAGGAGGTGTAACATCGGGAGAAGTGTTGTAAATGCTATTCTGCGTTCCGGGTGTTCCTCCAACGGTAGCGATAGAAGCCGCAAAATTGACTTTCCCAGTACATGCTGTTTCTGGGTTAATTTGTTCAATGGTCCATCCTCCATTTTCTTTAGAAGCATCATCATACCAACTTAAACCATAACTAAGTTGATCCACTAGCTGAGCGTTATTATCGGTCAATACAATATCATCTCCACTATTATTTAAACTAGGCAAAGTAGATACAGGAACGACTGTTCCAAAAGTTTGGTATGCATTTACATCCGCATTACTGCAAATAATAACATACTCTTGCGGTTGCAAAATATAGGAAGGAAGCAATCGTGTTGAAGAACCATCAGCGATTTCCCAATCCTTTAAATCAAACACTTTTTGTGAAGCATTGTAAATTTCAATAAACTCTCCACTGGGCAAGCCAAATGAAGGTGAAGGATCTGCATAAAACTCATTAATTACAACATCTCTATAGGCAGCAGCCACGGATACAAAATAAAAGAAGGAAAGCGTGTCTCTTAGCATGGCATTCCCATTTCTATCTTCTACATTCTGGATGTCTAAATCATAAAACAAACCTGAAGTAAAAGTATTGGCAAAATCTAATGTTATTCGACTACTATCTGCTGCATTCAAAAAAACAGAAGTAGGAGCGCCTATTCCTTGACTCAGGCTAAAGTTTGAAGGATTTGTTGCTGTGGCAACATCCACAAATTCACTAAATCGAACTTCCAATTGATTACTACTTAAAATGATAACGGTATCAGCGGTTGGTTTAATGGTATCTTGAAAGGCAAGTCCATTTACCACAAAATCATCAAAGAAAAATTTATCTGAACGGGTAGATGTATAATAACATTTTACTCCAAAAAAAGCACTTTGTGGATGAGTTAAATCTGTTACAGTTCCTTGAGAAATGGGATTGTTTAACAAGGCTGAAGTATCTGCAAAAAGTTCCCACAATCCTGTTGCGCTTTTCGTTACCCTCACTTTCACTTTTACTGGCTGTTGCCCAACCAATCCATCTATTCCATCAATTATTTTTGTTGTACTCGCTCCAATTTGCCGATACAAGCTTACATCATCAACTGTACCACTTACCCCTCCAATTCGAACAAAGTAACCATTTAGGTTTTGGTTTAAATCCTGTTGAGAAGAAACTAAGTAAACTTCAGCATAATTGCTCCCAGATGGTGAAAAATCCATTTCTACATAAAACTCCCAACTGGCATCGTTTATAACGGTTGAGTTCGTTACTAAATAAGCAGGAGAACTAGCAGAACCGTCATTCAATTGAAGTTGATTGTTTCCATCAATTTGAAACTTACTTGTCTCTCCAACCCAAGTTGGATTTATTGTAAAATTCCCATCCGAAAAATCATCTGTAAATCCTTGCTGTGCGTAGCTTGATAGATATGAAATTGTTAATAGAAATAGCGCAAATAAATAGTTTAGCTTCATCATCATAAAAAAGAGCTTAGGTGCGTAAAGTTAGTACATTTGAAGTCCCTTTAAGTAAAATCAAGGTTAACAATAGATTGAATGAAAGTAGCAGTTGTAGGAGCCACTGGTTTAGTTGGTCAAGTTATGATGCAAGTTTTAGAGGAAAGAAATTTCCCAGTAAGTGAATTAATTCCCGTTGCCTCAGAGCGCTCTGTGGGGAAAGAAGTCCACTTCAAAGGCAAACAAATTAAAGTAGTAGGACTTGAAACTGCCATTGAACTAAAACCCAATATTGCCCTATTTTCAGCCGGTGGAGAAACTTCTTTAAAGTATGCTGAAAAATTTGCAAATGTTGGCACTACGGTTATTGACAACTCTTCTGCTTGGCGCATGGATCCAAGCAAAAAGCTTATTATTCCTGAAGTGAATTCGGATGTTTTAACCAAAGAAGACAAGATCATTGCCAATCCAAATTGCTCTACCATTCAAATGATTTTAGCCTTAGCTCCCATTCATAAAAAATATGGAATAGACCGAATTGTTGTCTCGACTTATCAATCAATTACAGGCACTGGAGTTAAAGCAGTAAGACAATTGGAAGATGAGCAAAATGGTGTTGAAGGCGAAAAAGCATATCCACATCCAATCTATAAAAATGCCATTCCACATTGCGATGTTTTCTTAGAAAATGACTACACCAAAGAAGAAATGAAATTGGTGAAAGAAAGCCGCAAAATTATGGGAGAACCCAACTTAAAAGTTACGGCTACAGCGGTTCGTATTCCTGTGGTTGGTGGTCATTCTGAATCGGTAAACCTCAGCTTGAAAAAAGCATTTGAAGTCGAAGATATAAGATCTCTATTGGCAGATTGTTCAGGCATAAAAGTAGTGGATGATGTGGCAAATAATCGTTACCCCATGCCACTTGATTCTCACGGTAGAGACGAAGTTTTTGTGGGAAGAATCCGAAAAGATGAAAGCCAAGAAAATGGAATTAATCTGTGGATTGTAGCTGATAATTTAAGAAAAGGAGCTGCTACAAATACCATTCAGATCGCTGAGTATTTGGTTGAGAAAAAGCTGGTTTAAACAGTCTATAAAATATCCATAAGCCAGTTTAGCTTTTTTTATTTCGTATTTTTAACGCACTAGGCAACGAAAATGAAAACCACCGTGTCTATCACAAAAGGCACAGGGCCTAAAGTTCAACTACCCAATATGGATGAGAAAAAGTTAATACAAGCCTGTATCAAAGAAGATAAAGCTGCGCAGCGGGCATTGTATGAGCAATTCTCACCTAAAATGTACTACATCTGCTTACGTTATGCAAGACATGATATGGAAGCTCAAGATATGTTACAGGATGGATTTGTAAAAGTTTTTGACCATATTGGAAAATTCAAGTTTGAAGGCTCTTTTGAGGGTTGGGTAAGAAGGATTATGGTAAATACCGCTTTGAATTATTGCCGCAAAAGAAGCTTTAAGGAAGAAGTCATAGGCTTAGAAGATTATCAAGATCAAGTTGTTAGTTCAAAAGCTATTAGCAAATTAAGTGAACAAGAATTGTTACAATTAATCCAACAATTGCCAGATGGTTATCGTATGGTATTTAACCTTTATGTAATTGAAGGGTATAGTCATAAAGAAATTGGAGATAAACTAGGCATCTCTGAAAGCACCTCTCGATCTCAATTAGCGAAATCGAGAAAGTGGATGCAAAATGAAGTTACGAAATTAAAAATGAGCAAACATGTCTGATCAGATAGAAGAATTCGATCGTGTGTTTCGCGAAAAGCTTGGTGGCCAAACAGCTCCTCCACCTGAAACTGTTTGGGAAAACATTGAGAAAAAGCGCACTTACGGTCATGTAGTGGCAAATCGTGTTTCTAACTACTGGCAAACTTTTGGTACGCTCATGCTATTGCTATTAGGTGGTGGTGCAAGTTTATTTTTGGGTGAAAATCAAACTCAGCCTATTGATCAACAAATTCAATCTCTTGATTTCAAGCAATTTGAAAACAGCAACGTTAACTCCTTTCAAACTTCTGTTAACTCAACTGATTTAAATCAACCCTATTTTTCAACTTTAGTAGAAAGTAATAAAGTTGAAACCCAATCAAAGCCAGTATCCAAACAAAAAGCTTCCAAATTTAATTTGCCAGATGCTGAATTGATGGCTTCTATTCAACAAGCTGCATTTTCAAAACCAGAAAACATAGAAGATCAGCGATTAAATGCATATATCAATGTATTAGATGGTTGGGAAACGGCTAAGCCTATTTCTTTTATCAGATATGACTATATGAATCATGCTAGTCTTCAACCTTTTATTGTATACAATAAACAAGGAGAAGCTAAATCTGCTGATAAGGTTGAATATGATTATGTTCGAGAAATTTTCAAGAAAAAGACTTTTAATGAGAGAGCTTATTGGTACTTCGCATTTACTCCTCAAAGTGTACAAAAAATTCTCACTCCAGAGTTCAACCTTTCTAGCGATTATTTGAGAGACAGGGCCAAAGCAGAAAACACCCGTCTAGCATATACTGTAAGTGCTGCAATTCAATATGAATTAAACGAGCACAAATTCTTCGAAAGTGGAATCAATTTTACTCAGATTTACGAGGAAATGCATTATGAAGGAGAAAAGCGTTTCTCTAACCAGTATGATTTTGTAGAAATTCCATTACTGTTAGGATATAAAGATCGTAATGCAAAATGGGGATGGCATTTCAAAGGTGGATTAGGAATTCAGGTGTTTAACAATTTTGATGGTTACATTTTAAAGAAAGTAGCTGATCCAAATGACCCAAGCATTCCTCAGAATCAGCCTGAGCCAGACCCTAATTATAGAATGAAAAAGTCTGATGCTTTTATCAATATTATTACCAGTAATCATAAATTGTCTAAGAATCAGGACCGTAGAGGAATTTTAGACTTAAGTAATGAAGATGAAAATCCTTACAAAACAGCAGGAGTTGTGAATGTTCATATGGCTGCTGGATTAAGTTATCACCATAGCATAAAAACAAGCTTTATGCTTACGCCTCACTATAGCCGAAGTGTTAATTCTATCAGTAAAGAGAGTGCCTTGTTTAAAGAGCAGATCAGTTACTTTGGTGTTAGCTTTGGAACGCTAATTAAGTTTTAATCAGGACTTATTTACCACAAGCTCACAAGCTTAATGGTGGTTTTGTATTCATTCTTTTGTAATTGAACTCTCGCTTCTTCAAACTTTGGAAGACCGCTTAATATGCTTTTGTTATTCGAAAAACCATATGGCTCTTTAGGAATTCCAATTAAGTTCTTATCAAAGGCTTGATTGCTATTCACATCATGAATCATGGCAATTGCGTACTCACCATAAGGCAGATCATTAAATTCCAACAACATACTGGAAGAAGTAACCGTTACCTCCTTGCTTATGATTGCTTTTTCTGCTTGATCGGGAAATCCTTCGGACTTATTGAAAACTAAAATACCTAAGTTGCCTTTTATTTCTTTTATCCCTTCTACTTGAAGTAGCAAAGTCCCTTTTGGGCTTTCCTGCAAGGGCGAAAATGCTTGACACAAAACAACTGTAAGAAAAAGTAGAAATAAGCGCATAAATTAACTTTGCAGACACAAAGTTAACTAAGGTACTTGCTATCCCATTCAGTAGAGCTAAAATTTTCTCGAAAACCCATTACTAGCATACAGCTTAATCCACAAATGGCAATAAAGCTATGTACTACCAAGAAAGCAAATACGTCCCAAGATGGTGTTGGAATTATCAAAGAAAAAACGACAGCAACACCCAATAAAAACCAAAACATGGTCATAAAGTCCCGTAGAGGGAAAGCCAACAAAGACCGAAAAAAATTGATTTCTCCACCCCATTTATGAATCAAATAGTACTTGCCATTTTTGAGTGGTAAAAACAATAAAGGATCAGAGTCTTTATCTTCAAGCTTGAAGAGTTCTTTGGGAGCCACAATTTTAAAATTTTCAATAGAAATCCCGAGTTTATCTTCTAATTCTTTGATTTTTAAAACCGCTTCGTAGGGGATTTCTCCTTTAAAAACAGAAGAGTCTAAAAACCTTAATCGATACTTTATACAAATCGCTCTAATTTGCTCAAGAGTGTATATCTGATTTTGATCTAAAAGGGTTTCTTCAGCTTCTTGATTGGAATTAGAACTCTCAAGATTCTCAGCAATTTTAGACTCTCTAGCTGCTGATTCTTGCCAAATTTCTTGAACTTCTTGCAAGATTGTTTTTTTCTCTTCCCTTGATTTAATTTGATTCAGCTTTTTTTCAAGGTCAACCGTATTAAAATTCATGTTTAAATATTAAGCCTCATTTTGTTGGCACTATAGCCAAAAGTTTAGGTTTGGTTGAGAGAAGTATAAAATTAACCAAGAAAAACTCAAATTGTTTAAGAGGCCTTTTGCTCCATGTAGACTCTTAAATCTTCCACTTGCTTGTCGCTCAACCTTTCTTTTGGGTACAAAGGCATATACCTTGGTTTACCTTGATCGGTGTAGGTTCCATGTCTTACAATTTGATACAAATTATAAGGATGATTTTTGTTGATATTTCTCAAGAACTTATTAAAAGTCAACTTACTGTAATCAAAACTAATGTCAGATACTCCACCATCTTGATGACAAGCCATACAGCTTAAACGATAAATTTGTTCTCCTTTTTTAGCATCACCAGTATACGTTGAAAAACCTTTATCCATAGCTTGTGGTAATTCTCCAAAAGTTGCGGGAGACTTCAAGGCATATTTACTTTTTAGCATTGAAATTGCCTTTTCTGAGTCTTTGGTATTTATAATTTCTTCCCATTCCCTTTCACTCAAATCTAAATCCTTTAAACTTACTTGGATACTCCAATAATAAGCTAAGATGGCTTCTAATTCCCACTCTTCCAAGTACCTTCCAGATGAACATACTTTAGCACATAATTGAGTAGCCTCAGCCAAGCTCTTATTTGCTGGTTTCACTAAGTCACCATACTTTTTATAGTAATCATCGTTATACCAACTTTCGCGATTTGCTATTCCAAAAAATGTTGATGCTGGTAAGAATTTAAGTTCATTTTCTACAGCAAAATCTAATCGTGCCTCTGGGTTCATTTGGTTTAAAACCGGATCTTCCTGCACTTGGTTATGGCAAGAAGTGCAAACAAAATACTTACTAATGTACTTGGATTGACGCCCATTAGGGTCTGTTGTTCTCCCTAAATTCACCAATTCAAATCCTCTTCGTATTGTTGCAGAATCTGCGTTGGGTCTAGCATGTTCTGGGTAGGGTTCGCCAAAAATTTTCAAAGCATCTGCAATTGTCATACTTGGCTCGATGGAATTTTTTTTCATAGAAGAAAAACTCCAACTGAAAACACATAGAAGCAATAAACCTATAATTCCAAAAGTTTTACTTTGATTCATCTATTTGTATTTTCTTCCGCCTAATTGAAAATCTCGGCTGATGTTAAACCCAAAATAAATAATT
>CAJXFJ010000074.1 GCA_913052515.1 uncultured Flavobacteriales bacterium
TTTTTTCCATTTTTCTCCTGCCTTATCCTCCTCAATACACTTCAACGAAATAATCATACTTACATCATTTTAAAGCCACCAATCTCGGCTTCTTTTTGCGCAAAATGCTCATTGCTTGGTTCTACCCCAACATATTCTGCCTTAAGCGCTTTAATCCACGTTTTTGCTCTGTCTTTCAATTGGAAATTATCAGTCATCAAACGACCTCTTAAAACTAAAATTCCAATGTCTGCACCTTCGTAAACGTAATCTCCTACACGCGTTATGCGTAAGAAAAAGGCCTCATTGTCATTATCAATTGCTCTTCGGTGGGTATCCATTCTATCGTAATGAATCTTTCCCTGATCGTCCAATCGCCAAATTCCTGATTTAGGAGCCTCTGTCACTTTCAGTACATCATCCTTGGTGTATTTTATTACCAACTGACACCAATCGTCAATGTTTTCTTTTCGTGCCCATCGTGCATTAATAGCATTCACACTGATTTTGTAGGGTTGGTCCATCCATTCTAACAAGTGAAACATAAACAAAGGCATATCTGCTAATGCAAAAACCGCATGATTGGTTATGGAGCTTGCCCCAGTTATCCTGGGATTCAGCTCTCCCAAGTATATTTCATTAGTATCCTGATCAATCAAATAATCCAATTCGAAATAACCTTTGTAGCCCTCTTCTCTCAATTGGTCACCAAACTGTCGGGTATATTTTCTAGCCTTTTGGCGAAGTCTTGGTGTAAAGGCATCGGCATAAATTTCGTTACCACACCATCCACCTTTGTAGGGCGTTAACTCTTTAAAACCGACCAATTCAGTCATTAAAGGTGCTACTACTGTACCGTGACTAGTTACACAAGCTTCTTGCGCCGCTCCTCTACAGTTGATTCGCTTCATCACCTTTACTTCTTTCTCAGCTATTATTTCATCGGCATGCTTGGCCCAGCTTTTTTCATCATTTATAAAGAAAGTGGTATGTCCACTATCACCAAAAGGCAATTGAATCACCAAATCTGTTCCTAAATGTTTGGCCTTTTTACTTAGGTCTTCGTAACTTTTTATGTTATCTAAAATGTAAGGTACACAGGGCACTCCTGCCTTTTCAGCAATTCGGTTGGTGTTCACCTTATTGTCTAAAAAGTTTCGCATTTCTGCGGAAGGAAAACATACTTCTAAATTGTTCTTTCGAGCCAATTCTTCTGTACGTTCATCAAACATTAAAAACAAGGCTTTACCACCCTTACCACGACTTTTAATATACTCCACAACTTCCTTGTGCTCAAGCAAGTAGTTATTAATATCTTCTATACTTCCAAATTCTTCATGTGGCAATTCTTCTTTTGGTGAAAACACATTGGGATGCAAACCATCAAAACACTCAATGTAGCAGATAAATCGAAACTTCCGCACCCATTCATCGGCTCCTAATAAATTAAAATTTGTCGCACTAATGAAGTAAATCGGTTTCTCATTTCGGTAAAAGAACCTTCTGATTTCAGATAGTCCTCGTAGTACTTTTTCTTTCTTTTTGGCTTTGGTCTTCTTTTTTGTTTTGGCCATGGTGTAGACTTATTTTTCGTTAGTAGTATCGTTTTTCTGTCCAATGGGAATGCCATCTTTCATTTTGGTATGCAGCATTGCCGTAGCGGTTTGTTTCCGCTTTAGGGCTGCCTCTGTAAATATGCGTATTCCCAATTCATCGCGGTAACCGTGAATTTCTTTCACATCCAATTTGATGAAAAAGTCCAGTATTTCTTCACTTAAAACTTGTCCAGGTACCAAAATGGGAAAACCTGGAGGATAAGGGATCACAAAAGAGGCACTTACAATTTCTCTTCCTTGACGCATGGCTCTTTTACAAGCAGTACGCCGTATGTATTCGGTTTTTGTTTCGTCGTAAGACAAGAAATAAGCTTCTCGAATATTTCCTCCTGGAACACCCGGAACCGCCTGAAAGGAAGAATGAAAATGGCTAAAATCAGGCAGTGGTGGCGTTTGTTTGGTTAAAGAATGAATGCTTTTCTCTACCGATTTCAATTGCGGTTCACTCATGGCTAAACGCTGTGCATCTAATTCATCAGCAATTTTAAGCAAGACCGAAATCAAATATGCTACTGATGATCTGGTTGTGCCAATGTTTGTCATGAAAAGCACGGTATTCCGAGAAGTCTTATTAATCTGAATACCAAACTGATCCATCAAGAACTTATTCTTAAACGTATCCCCATCTACTCCTGTCCTACCGATAAATAGATTAATCTTTGTTGGGTCGAGCACAAATTCATCGTCTGCCCAAGCTTCCTCCATACGAATCCATCCATCTTGTGGATTGTAATACTCTGAAATGCCTGATTTTCTGTACTCTTCAGGAATATTATTTTTTACAGTTAACACATCAAAATACTTTTTCAAGCGTGGATGTGTCATAATTTTTGAACGCAAAACCATGGCCATTTCAATGGCTTTTTCCACCATTTCATAACCCTCAAATTCCACTTGTCTTCTACCAGCATCTAATGAAGCTAAGATTTGATAATTCGGCGAGGTTGATGTATGGGTTTTGTAGGCCTCATGGAAGGAATCTTCCGTTTTACGTTTAAACCAATTGTCGTGAATGTGAATCATAGACCCTTGGCGCAAAGAAGATAAAGTCTTGTGTGTAGATTGAGTTGAATAAACCCGCAGTGTCACTAAATCGGGATCGGCCATGGGTTTTGGCGAAGCAGAAGCTTTGTTTTCCTCATAGGCTTTCCGATAGCTTTTGCTTTTGAATTTGCGCTCTAACTTCTGAGCGGCATGCATAGCTGTTCGTTGTTTGTAGATTGGCGTAAAACCTGCAAAAGCAAACCAAGCTTCATCCCATAGAAAAATCATGTCTGGCTTAATGGCCAACACTTCTTCCATGACTTTTTGAACGTTGTAAACAATTCCATCGAAAGTGCAGTTGGTCAATAATAGCATCTTCACTCGCTCCAATCTACCTGCCGCTTTTAAGTCCAACAATTTCTTTTTGATTTCTTCCAATGGAACAGCTCCATACATGGAGTATTCTTCCACCGGATAGGAATCTAAATAGACTGGAAAAGCACCACTTAGCACCAAACCATAATGATGTGATTTATGGCAATCTCTATCGATTAAAACTAAATCATCAGGTTTAACTAAAGCTTGAAGTACTATCTTATTAGCTGTTGATGTTCCATTGGTTACAAAATACGTGTGCTGTGAATTATAAGCACGAGCCGCCATTTCTTGCGCCTTCTTTAAAGGTCCAATAGGTTGTAACAAAGAATCTAAACCACCTGTTGTTGCAGAAGTCTCAGCCAAAAATATATTTCTACCGTAGAATTCTCCAAAATCTTGTAACCATTGTGAACGGTAAATTGAATTCCCTCTTGAAATGGGCATGGCATGAAACACCCCAGTTGGCTTTCGACTATAATCCATTAAGGCGGAAAAGAAAGGCGTTTCATAACGATCTTTAATCCCTTGGATAATGCTTAAATGTATTTCTTGCAAATCTTCAGTTCGGTAAAAAACACGACGAAAACAGTTCAGCATTTTATCGTCGAGCTGAGAAACTGCCATATCCGCAATGTAATAGAGATCAATCTCTGCTCGCATTTGCTTCAATTGTTTTCCAAGGCTATGTCCTAAGTCAATCTTACCTTCTTCTGAAATATCAATATTTTCTAAACTCGAAATAAAGGGTTTAATCTCTTTCAACTTTTCATGTGTTTTCAAAGGAATTCCAGAGCGAATCACACAAGCTTGAATATTAGGGTTAAAAAGCAAAGCGATTAAGGCATCTTTTACATTGCTGACCAATACGACATCATAAGTAAACTGGTCTTTCTTATTCTTTAAATCTTGAAACTTTTCAAGCAGTTTAGGTCGATCAGTATCTTTTACATCATCTACAAAAAGTACTTCAAAGTAGTTTTGCTTACGCGAAGGGCTTCCTTCACCCTCCTTTAAAAGTCGCTTTCTCTTTTCTTCCGTTTCTGTAGCCGAACGATTAATTCTATATGATTCACTAACCAAGGAACGAACAACATCAGATATGCTATTGGTAAAGGCACTGTACTCCCCTCTTTTATACATGGATTCCAAATGAACCACATAAGCAAATCCTGGGTAAGCAAAGTAGCGCTCAATTACTTTGAGAGATTTAAAAGACTTTTGAATTCGTTCTTCAAATTCTTCGGATTGAATTGCCTCAAAATTGGTTTGAACGAATTGATTGGCTGCAAGTTTTAAGTTATTCCATGTGTCGCTTCTGTACTGCGCAATGTTAAAGTAGTTCTTCGCTTTAAACTTGTTCTTATTGGAGTTGCTTGCCATTTTATGATTTTGAGTGTAAGGCCATTTTATTTCCTTCACTATCTATGAAAAGCGCAAAACAACCAGCATCTTCACTAATAATTTGCTTTTCTAAAAGCACCCTGCCTCCGGCTTCTGGTATGCGATTTAAAATTTGCTGAAGGTCTTGCCCCCCATTAAGGTAAACCAATGGACCTGTATCACTAGGACTAGAGCCTTCACCGCAAATTATTGCGCCGCCAATTCCTCCTTCTGCAGGAAAGTAAGCCATTTGAAAATTATCTGTTTGGTGCGTTTCCAATTTAATACCATAAATGGATTGATAAAAATGAAGGGCACGCTCAAAATTTGTCGCTGGAATTTCAAACCAGCTGACAAAATTCTTATACACTTCTTTTTTAACCGGCATTTGTGCAGGTGTTTTCATAGTAGTAGATAATTGGTGTAAAGTACAAAAAATTTAGATTGATTCTTTATCGCTTTGGCTGTTTGTGCTTGGATCAACGATTGGAGACTCTATAGCTTGCTCAATGTCTTTCATTCGACTTGGTTTCGTTAAAGTTCCCAAAGAATTTAAATAGGGATAGCTCTCTTCCTGATAAATATCAAACTTCACGCGTTTGTCTCTGAAACTCTTCAAAGGTTGTCCTAGACGTAAAATTCCTTCTTCACGGCTACGTTTTACGCGCTCCATATCAATTTCAATAGGAATTAATTCAGGGCCTGTGCTAGCTTGATACAACACTCTACCATCTGGTCCACAAACAATTGAACGACCGGTTCCGCCATCACCCAAGCCATTGATATCGAACACATAACATTGATTAGTAGCTGCTGTAGCTTGCATTAAAGCCAATTCAACATCACGGTCAATAGTGCCAGTTAAGGTTGGGTGTAAAATAACCTCTGCACCTTTTACGGCCAAGGTTCTTGATGTTTCAGGAAACCAAGCATCGTAACAAATTGACAATCCAAAACGACCAACATCTGGTACATCAAAAAGTAGAAATTGATCTCCTCCTGTTACACCAACTTCATAAGGGTAAAACGGAAACATTTTATCGTATCGTCCTACAATTTCGCCTTCAGGGTTAATTACCGTTGCCGTATTGTAAATGTGCTTTCCCTCTTTACGGAACATACTACCCGGTATCAACCAGATTTTATGCTTTTTGGCCAATTCTTGAAAAGTCTTTTCATCGGAATTAGGAAACTCTTGCGCATGATGTGTTAGAGGTCCGTAGGCACACAATTCAGACAACATAACCATTTGTACCCAAGGGTAAACAGAGCACATAACGTCCACTTTGTGTTTCATCAGTTCAATATTGCTGTAAGCAGCAGAAACGTGCATTTGGATGCCTCCTATCGAAAATGGTTTCATTTTTATCCTTCAACTAAATTGGCTAATTCTTCTTCTATTATGTCTAAACCTTTGTTTAAAAGCGACTCCGAAATGGTTAATGGTGATAACACTCTTAAAACATTTTTATGCACACCAGCAGAAATCACAATTAAATCTCGTTTTGCACAGGCTTTAATTAAAGCAGAACACAATTCGGCATCTGCTTGTTTTGGATCATTGTTTTTAACAAACTCAATGGCGTTCATAGCTCCTAATCCTCTTACATCTCCAATGCATGAAAAACGGGCTTGCATGGCTTTAAAACGATTGGTGCATATTTCTCCAAGTCGAGCTGCTTTGGCATTGATATTCTCATCTTCCATATATTGAATAGTGGCCAAAGAAGCCGCACAAGCCACCGGGTTTCCAATGTATGTGCCACCGATAGTTCCGGCTTGAGCAGCATCCATAATTTCTGCTTTTCCAATAACAGCAGAAATTGGTAAACCAGAACCCATGGATTTGGCCCATGTTGATAAATCAGGTTTAACAGAATAATGATTCATTGCCCCCCAAGCCGCTGTACGTCCAAATCCCGTTTGTACTTCATCAAAAATCAAACAAATGCCATACTCATCACAAATACTTCTTAAACCTTCCACATATCCTTTAGGAGCAACATGAAAACCTCCTTCACCTTGAACCAACTCTATGATAATTGCCGCCAAGTCCTCTGCTCTTACATGGGTTTTAAAGAATTTTCTCAATCGATTTAGCTCTTGTGCTACAAAGTCTTCCTCGTTTAAACCGTTTCCTTTTTTATAGTAGTTAGGGTAATCAATGCGGTAAACTTCAGGAGCAAATGGACCACAACCTATGCTGTAAGAAGTACGAGAAGTTAAAGTCATAGCCATCATGGTACGACCGTGAAAAGCACCTGAAAAACAAAGAACCGCATTTCGGCCTGTAGCTTGCTTGGCAATTTTAATGGCATTTTCAACTGCTTCTGCCCCAGTACTTACCAACATGCTCTTCGTTTTTTCACCATGTGGAAAAAGTGCATTCAACCTTTCACACAAAGCGACATAAGGTTCATAAGTTACCACATTAAAACTTACGTGAATATAATTTTTCACTTGTTCAATAATAGCCTCTTGAATCGGCTCTGGACAATGCCCTGCATTTACCACACCAATTCCACCAGCAAAATCAATTAGTTCATTTCCATTTACATCTATAATGGTAGCGTTTTTTGCCTTTTTAACAGTGGCCGTATTAAATACTCCAACCCCATTGGCTACAGCATCCTTTCTTCTTTGTAACAATGCTTCACTTGCAGCGAAATCACTCATCTTATTATTGTCTTATTAATTCTTTTAATAAATTGGGCTAATACCCTTAATTTCAGGGCGCAAAAGTATTTCTTTTTCCATTGCTAGCACATTATTTTAAACTTATTTTAAAGTTATCTAGAAGGCCTTATTTTACTATCCTTTTTTAATTTTTAGTAGTCCTATTTAAGGCTAAAATCCATTTCCAAGGATAAAGGCTTTTTCATAACTTC
>CAJXFJ010000075.1 GCA_913052515.1 uncultured Flavobacteriales bacterium
AAATGCAAATATAATAAAAACAATTAATCTTGAAAATCTATATTTTAATTCACTTAAAAAATTAAATATTTTCCTGATGAAGTAATAATGAGAAAAAAGAGTATCCAAATAAAATTCTCTATATCCATACAACTAACTGTAGAATTATAATATTTGTATATTTTATATATAAATATACAATATTAATATGAAAAATATATCACTAATATAAATAATGTGTTTTATAAAAATACAAATAATACTCATAGAGTAAAAAAGTTTGGTATCATGAATTAAAGAGTCTTGCGAACTGATTAAATCAGTTTCTAAATCTTTAAGAATTAAATATCCACTTTGAACCGGTTCAAAAGGTTGAAGACTAGAAATTAGGTAAGCACATTCATTACAGTTTTTAAAATCATCTATATCCATCGTGTCCGCCAAAATTGAAAGGAATATTTCTTCACGAGGTTCAATGGTTTTTAAAATTGCATTTAATTGAGTCGTATCCGCTCTTAAGTCTTTAATTACTTGAATGGTAGTTCGTTCTATGTGTTTTTGCTCTTGCGATTCTGTATACTTTCCCTTGATATACATGGCTATCAAAATCCCAATCACTACAAGAATTATTTCACCAAAGGCATATTTGAAATAATTTTTCATGCTTTTGCTTTTTAATAACAGATTACGTTGCTTTTTTAGAAGTGGACTCACGGCTTAAGCAACTGAACTTGATTTGTCTTTTGATTTGGTAAAAAACAAAACCAAAGCAGCGAGTACAATAAATAGCATTAAGAAATAGATGCCCGTTTCTCTGAGCCAGTCAACTGTTGCATTAACATTTTCTTTGGCCCATAAGTAATAGAAAATGGCAAGTATTACTCCAATAATACTACTGATGATGTAATTATTTCTCACTTTGAGAGATTGTATATTTCGAAGAAGTGCTGAGCTTGCAAAGGCTACAATAAGCACAACAACTAAAGTGCTAATAAAACTTAGCTTGTCGGCACTTATACTAATGGTTGAAATACCGAGTATAAGAATTTGAGAAATAATGATAGTTAAAAGAGCTGCTAATCGCATAATTGATTTTTATGCCTAAGGTAATCGGAATTATTCAATTAAGCTTTGATTGGAATGTTTTAATTTAAGGTGGAAAGGTGTCTTAATTGACCATCAATTGTGTAAGCATATTGATTTAATTCATCCTTTCCTACAACAATTATTCGGTCATTTAAAGGAATTATATCAATTGCTTCTACGTTTTTCAGCCATGTTTTTTGAGTTAACTGAATGTTGGAAATCCGATTGTTTTGATAATTTTTTTGGAAATTATACACTTTTAAGCCCATATTCCCTTCGCAGATAAACAAAAGAGAATCCTTAACTCCCAAACCATGAGGAGAACTCATACCAAAGGAACGAATTAATTGAGGTTGGTCAATTTGTTGAATATTCAAAACGTCTAACTGATTGGTTGTTCCTGTGCAAAAGTTATTGGTATTGCTTCTGAGCGTAACAAATGCCAAACTATCACTCACATAAACTGGGTCGCAAGAGCGAACATGAGTAAATTGAGAAAGATAAGAAGGACTAGAGGGATTGGTAATGTCATAGATAAATATACCATCCGTTGAGCCTAAAAACAAATGATCTCCAAAGGGGAAAATCGTTTCTACCTCTGTAAAAAAGTTGATAGCTTGTTGATTCACTTTTTGAACATTTGAACCATTAATGATACTAAAGGTGTGTAAGTTAGATCGATCAACCGCATACAAATGCGAATGAGCTATGGTAAAACGAGCCATTGAACCTGCCGTTCCTGTTTGATTGCCTGTATTGGCCAACTCAAAGGTTGTTCCTGAATCATCATCATAGGTTGTAAATGGCCAATTACTTACCTCTTGTTCATAAGTGATGGTCGTGTCTTTATATCCAATAATTCTACCAACAGAAGGATGATATTGCGGAAAAACATTGTCTAAACGCTGCATCAATTGAATTTGATGAATATTGCTAATATCTAGGCTCAATAAATCGTCATATGAATCAGCATACAACACATTCTTTTGAATGGCCATATCCATATTGCCTGGAATGTTTATAAAGGAAAGTGGCACAGGATTTAAAGTGTCTGAATTGTCGTAAATGTGAATTCCTACGCCTCTTTCATTAATCAGTAAGTAGGTTTGATACACATAAGTATTTCCAAAACCGTTTCGTTGGTGTGGCGCTTCTTGCCTTAGGCCTGCCTCTGCTTCCGCTTCCGTTGATTTTTGATAAATGGGAATTTGATAAGTTTCCTTTATAATTTTGGTTTTCGTACAAGCCGAAAGTAGTATTCCCAAAGAAAACAAGGCAAACAAAACATTTTTCATAATGTGGAGATTGAAGTGTTAAATTAACTCCAAATGGTTGGTTTACCGAAAGCTATGTATTATTCTTAATAGAAATTTAATATCAACTCTTTAGTTCTTTTTTAATATATTCCATCAATTGGTCTTTCTTATTAAGCTTTACAATTTTGTTCAAGCTTTTGTCATTTCCGATTAGGCTCTTATGTTGCTCATAATAATTTGCAACCGCTTCTAAACCGGCATAACTGCCTTCTTCAATACTTAATTTCCCTTCTTGTTTCAATGATTTTTGCGTCCATCCGTACATAAAGTAAATCAACATTTCAGGTTTCGATTCTATAAATGGAAGAACTCCTGCATGTAGTTCAATAGTAACAGCGGCGCTTCCTTCAATCCACTTGATGAAAAATTCTCCAAACTGATTTCGCTTTTCAACTTCTTTGTTTAAGGGAGTCTTCAAAACCCATTCAATACCTTTTAAAATATCTTCATGGTATTTTTCATAGTCTTCGGCCACTTCTAACTGGGGAGCTTGTGGAATAACAAAATTTTGAGCTTGAATAAAGTTTGAACCCAAAAGAAGTGTTAACGCGATTAGATAGGTTTTCATGAGCTTAACTTTTAATTAATAAATTATTTTGCTGATAGATTTTTACAGCTTTTTCAATCATTTGATTCAGGTTTTCAATCATTTCTTCATCTAAAAATTTGATGTGAAAACAAGACTTGCCTTTCAATGCTTTTTTTAAATTTTCCGGTAATTCACCCATTTCATCGGTATGGGTATAAATGGGGAAAAAGTACAAACGAACATCCTTGGGTTTAGGAATCACTGAGCCAAAGTAGAAGCCATCTACTTTTTGCTTGCCTTGCATAGCGGGAATAGTGCCGCAAACTTCAAACTGTTCAAAGCGATCGGCTTTTACCTGAAATAAATCAATGTGCTTTTTTAAGAGAGAAACTAAAGTGTTTCTTATTTCAGTGATGTCTTTAGTCATGATTTACTGAGCCTTTAAGCCTTGCAATATAGTATTATGAATTTATCTAACTGTATATCTTAATCAATTATGCTATACATCTTAACCATGTTTAATAATCACATTGGCTTTCTTTTGTCCATGATCAATATAGTCATGAGCTTCTGCTAACTTTTCAAGCGGGAATTGTCTGTCGATGATAGTTTCAAGCTTTTTCGCTTCATTTATATCTAGAAGTTCTTGTAAAAGTGTTTTAAGAGTTTCTGCTGAATTACTACCAGTTGCTTCAAAAATGGCTTTTTTCTTCCCGCAAATGGATGTTTTAATCATAGCTAGTAAAGTAGATATTGAAAGGACAGGTGAGAGGTACTTCCCGTTTTTATTCAATACCTGCTTTGCTTTATTAAAACTGCTTTTACCTACGGTGTCGAATATAAAATCAAATCTTTCTGAACTATTCGTAAAGTCCGCTTTTTGGTAGTCTATTAAATGTTTGGCTCCTAAAAGTGTAACCATTGGGAAGTTTTTAGCACTGCAAACAGCGGTTACTTCGGCACCTAAATGTTTGGCAATTTGAATAGCTGCGGTGCCCAAAGAACCTGCCGCTCCATTAATAAGAACCTTTTGATTAGGTTGAAGCTTAGCTATCCTTTTTAAGAAATTCCATGAGGTTAAATGACCATCAGCCCATGAAGCCATTTCAGTAAAATCCATGTGGTCGGGCATTTTTAAGACAATTCCATTTTCTGAAATGCTAATGTATTCTGCATTAGCACTAAAACTAAAGGCTGTTTCTCCAAACACACGGTCGCCTACTTTAAATTGGCTTGTTCCTTCACCTAAAGCTTCTACTGTTCCTGCGAAACCAGTACCCGGAATCGGTTTCTTGGGTTTTAGTAAACCTAAAAACAAACGACCAAAATAGGGTTTCCCAGTACGAATCATGGTGTCTGCCCGTGTTGCAGCCGAAGTATTTACACGAACTAGAATTTCATTTTCTTTGGGTGTTACTTTCTCTATTTCTTGGTAACTAAATACAAAGGAGTCTCCATATCCGCTGGCTACAATTGCTTTCATTTTCTCTTTTGTCATAGTGGTGTGTTTAATTTGACGATGCAAAGAGAGCAAGAAGAAGGAAAGCCGAGGTTCGGAAAAACAGTTTAGATGTTCGGTTTTATAAATCCGAACTTGATTGTTTAAGCTGACTTAAAAAAGTTTTGGGTGTAATCCCTTCCATTTTTTTAAAAAAGGTATTGAACACACTTTTAGAATTAAAACCACTTTCAAAAGCCAATCCGATAATTGAGATGTGTGCATTTTCTGACTTAACGGCAATTTGCTTGAAATGCGCGATGCGATAGATATTGATGAATTCATTGAAATTTTTGCCCATTTTCTCGTTCAACAACCAAGAAAGCTGATTAGGATGTAGTCCAATTTCTTGAGCCAAAAGGCGTAAACTCAATTGTGGATTTAAATAGGATTGCTCTTCTGATAAATGATGCTGTAATTTTTCAATTGCTTCAGTAGCCTCAGCAGCTTGAAGCTCCGATGATTTTTTTTGAACTTTTTGCGGTTCTGAAACTGCTAAGCTAAAAATCCTTTTATGCAAAGCAGTAAATTGGGCTGAATTTCTAGCTTCCTTTGCGAGTGGATCGCCAAAATGTAGCATTACAATTGAAGATTGATGTGTAAAAATTCGTTCAGCTACTTTAAAAGCTTCTTCTAATTTACCTTGTCTGACAAGCAATAAATAGAGGTAGGAATCTGCTTGCTTGGAGGTTTGCTTAGAAGCATTGGTCCTTACTTTTTCAAAAGTAGATTGAAAATACTCATCTTTCGTTTCTAGTTTCAAAAGCGCTTCCATACCCAATCGTTCATCGGGAATCAACATCATTTTAGGGATACTATTCAAATAATTTTGAAGCTCATCAAATTCTTTACGTAAAATCAGAATGTAGAGATAGATGGTAATTGCCGGGATGTTGCTTGAGTTATCTGCTAAAAGCGCTTGCATGATTTGCTTAGCAGCTTCATAGTTTTCAGTGCGGTAATGATAATATCCTTCATAAAAACTAGTCTCCGCCCCTAATGGATCTATAGATTTGGCATAGAATAAATGCTCCTTGGCCTTATCAACTTGATCATTGAGTAAGTATAAGAAAATCAGAAACCGTTGACTATCAACGTAAGTAGGCTTTGTTTGAATACTTTTTAAACTATATTGAAAAGCTTTGGCATAATTGGCTTCTCTAAAAAAGGCATCGTTGGCCAATAAGTAATTCAATTCTGCGCTATTGGGATCAAGCTGTTTGGCTTGCTGCAAATAGGAATCACTTTTTTGCAAAGCTTCTTCTACGGGTGCAAAAGCCGTTACCGCCATAAAACTATAAGCATCAGCTAGTGCAATGTGCGCTTGTAAAAGATTGGGGTCTAACTTGAGGGCTTGCTCCAGCTCTTCAATGGCCTGACTTACGTCTTGTGGATTCCATTTATTAAATAGTTTTTGTCCAATTAAGTATTTTTCATAGGCGGCAAGAGTAGGAGTAGGGGCACTAACTAAACTTTCCGCCAATTCTAAATGACCGGCATGTTCACGCAATTTTTCAGCTACTTTAAGGCAAATTTCATCTTCTACTTCAAAAATCTGACTTAGGTCTCTTTTCCACGATTGCGACCATAAACTAAAGTCGCTTTCGGCATCAACTAAATTTACATTTACCTTCAGTTGCTTATCTGCAATTCGAATACTGCCCTCTAAAACATGACTTACTTGTAGTTTTTGAGCAATTTCAGTTAAGCTTAAAGTTTTGTCTTTAAAGTAAAAAGTAGATGTTTTTGAAATTACTTTGAGTCGATTGATACTGGAAAGTGCTTGAATGATAGAATCGGTTATCCCATCACAGAAGTATTCGTAATCCTCATTTGGGCTGAGGTTTTTAAATGGTAATGCTACGATAGAAAGAGAAGCAGACATTTCTTGAATTGGGGTAATTTGAATGCCTAAAAATAGAAATTAAGTTTAGCTTAGTAAGCTTGAAAAAGTATTTCAACATAAAATAGGCGACCAAAGGCCGCCTATGCTCAGATTTTACAACTAAATAAAACACTGATCTTAAAGAATTAATTGTTTACTAGAGTTCTTCCAACACGATGTAAAGAAAGTGGATAAGTACAAACTGTGAAATACTCATAAACCAGTATTTTTCGTTTTATTTTAGCCTGTTATAGGCTTTGCTCGGCTAGCTAATGAATTGATTGAACTTGAAGCAATTGAGTTATTTAGGTTTGTTTTCAGCGCGGTTCGACCAAATGGTGAGGTATTGACCGGTAGCCATTTTTTGTGCAATGCTCTTGGCTTTTTGAGCCATTTCTCCTTCGTAAAGTTCATCAATGGTTTCTAGCCAAAGCTGAAGCCAAAGTCCAAAATGTTTTTGACTAATTTGATGGTTCATTTGCCGATCTACTTTAATGTGCTTGGCAGAAGGACTTCCTCTAAATTTAGATACCCCAAAAAGATTACTCTCCCAAAAGTCTGTGAGTTTTTCCAAATGAGATGGCCATTCATCTGCTGCAATATGATGATTGAAAATAGGTCCTAAAACAGGGTGTATTCTCACTTTGGCATAAAAACAATGAACCAATTGGCTGATGTCTTCTCGGTTTTGAATACTTGGCATTTCGTTTCGTAATAAAGTATGTTAAGGATAATTAAATAAAGCTAGTTGCTTTTGGTTTAGTAATTTGTTAGCGGGTCGTTTTTATTTTTTGTTTTTTATTCTTTTAAGATAAATAGTGGATTTATCAGATGTAATAATAAGTTGACTTTGGTTTAACTTATAAGACCCTCTA
>CAJXFJ010000076.1 GCA_913052515.1 uncultured Flavobacteriales bacterium
TTAATTAATAAAGCCTTTTTAAATGTTTCTATGGCCATATCAAACTCACCTTGACTGTAACTCAATTCAAATTTATGCTTAGTTATTATTGGACTTTTAATAAGTGTGTAGTTGGTATTCGTGCTTAAAAAGGGTGAAATAAGAACTTGCTCTTCTTGTTGCAGCAAGTAAAATTGTTCATTGTTATTCAACCGTTTATCAGCCCATAAATAGTGCGCTACGTTTAAGTCTCTATAAACATCTCTAAATCGAATTTCAACAGGGTAAAGTTCACCTGATGGAAGTGATAACTTAATGTGGGCTTGAAGGGTTTTTCCTTCGTTATTTGTGCCAATACCAACCAAGGGAATGGTAGCGCTATCTAATATTTCTCTTATACCATTGGGTGCGTATATTTTGTACTTGCATAGAACTCTACTTTCTGAAATTGAGTCGTTGTTTAGTTTTCCGTAAAGAACATCATCACTATTAATTTGAAAGTAAATGGTACTAGAGTCCTGACTATGATGAAAGATTTTAAATTGAGGTTTTATCAACTTTTGATCTTCTTGATAAAGATAGCTGTAATCGTAGCGAACACTTTGTTTTTGAGAGCTACAAGCAATTATGAATAAACTTGTACAAAGTACAGTCAATATGTGCTGTGGATTACATTTCATTAATCGGATAATTCTTTAGAAAGATCTTTCTGAGTATTTGCTCCTAGTTCTTTTAGCATTTCTGTTTGCCTTAATAAGTTACCATTTCCGGTACTTAATTTATTGTAAGCTGAGTGGTAAGAATCTTGAGCTTGTTGCAAACGGCTACCTACTTTTTTCAAATCTTCTACAAAATTGTAGAATTTGTCATACAAGCTACCTGCACGATCTGCAATTTCTTTTGCATTTTGTGCTTGTCTTTCATGTTTCCAAACAGATGCAATGGTTCTTAAGGTGGCTAAAAGGGTAGTTGGGCTTACAATGACCACTTTTTTATCCCAAGCATAAGCATACAAATCAGGGTCGTTTTGTATGGCTAAACTAAAGGAAGATTCAATTGGGATAAAAAGCAATACAAAATCAGGTGTGTTTACCGCAATTCCACTTTGATAATTTTTTTCACTCAATAGCTTTACATGCGACTTTACACTTGCAATGTGCATTTTTAATAATCGACTTCTTTCAATTTCATCAGATTCAGTACTCAACTTTTCATAAGCCGAAAGTGAAACTTTAGAATCAATAATGATATGTCTTTCATCAGGAAGATTTACAATAACATCGGGTTTGATGGTTTGTTGCTCTGCATTTTTTGAAACCACTTCCCTTTGATATTCCTTTCCTTTAATCAAGCCTGAGCTTTCTAGAATTCGCTCAAGCACTAATTCACCCCAATTACCTTGAACTTTATTGTCTCCTTTAAGGGCTGTAGTTAAATTTTGCGCCTGAATGTTTAACTCATTGTTGAGGTTGGTTAATTGTTTAATCTCATGTTTTAAAGACAATTGTTCTTCACGCGTTTTCTCATAGCGTTGTTGAATTTTATCTTCAAAAGATTGTAACTTTTCTTTTAAAGGACCAAGTAAATGGTCTAATTCTTTTTGGTGTTTTTCTGAAATATCGTTTGAGTTTTCTTTCAGAAGTTGATTGGCAACTAATTTGAATTCTTTGGTGAATTTTTCATTGAGTTTTTCCAATTCTGCTTCTTGCTCAGTTATTTTTTCTTGAAGGTTTTTATACTCAGATTTGGAAACGTGTAAATCCGCAGTCAGTCTTTTATTTTCATCTAATACTTCTGCATATCTGCTTTCTTGCTTTTTAAATTCTTCTATAGCATTTTTAATCCGCTCATCAAGCATCGATTTTTCTACTTTCAGTTTCGTGTTTTCTTCTTTGATTAAGTCCCACTCTTCTGAATTAAAATCGGATCGTTCATCGGGCTTTTTGAGGAGTAATTTGATTACAACTGCTGCAATTACAATTAAAAGAATGATGGTAATGATGAAAAAAGTGCCTTCCATAGTTTCTTTGAAGTAATGAGCTAAATTAAGAATTCAACGACTTAAAAGAAGTTGATAAAACCAAAATGTATTTTCGCAGCTCGAAGGTCAATCGGATTGTCGAATTGTTTTCCTACAGCATAGTTAAATGTGAAAATTCCTGCATTAGTCTCAAAACTAATTCCTGCCCCAATTCCAAGAGGTGTGTCATTATAATAATCACCAACTGTATTGGCTTCGTAGTATCCTCCGTCAGAGAATACCGAGAAAAATGAATTTCGATCCAATAGAAACCGATACTCTAAACTAAAAATAGAGTATGTAGAAGCTGTTATCGACTCTTCATCAAACCCTCTTAAAATTTTTAAACCACCAATTCGAAGTAATTCATTCTGATAGATGTTTTCTGAATAAGTGCTTGCAGATTTGTTGGCAACTAAAACAGTAGATTTTCGCCCTAGAGGAATAAAATAAGAAATGGCAAGATTGCCATTAAATTGATTGGTAGTTAAATCAATGTCTTCATAAATGTCTGCCTGAAGCTCTTCTAAAGCAGCTATTTTAATCAGTTTTTTTCTACCTACCGCAAAATCTGTGTACAGGGAAATTCCTTTCTGTGGATTATATAAATAGTCTAATCGATTTAACTGATAACCAACCCCAAAAAGATTAATACGAACATCGCCAAAAGGAGGGAGGCTTGCATTCAATGGATTTACATATTGGTCTTTGGTAAGCAAACGAGATGATTTGTTTTCAATAAATAGCTTCACATACTCTCCTCTTCGCAAATTATAATTAATGCCTAGTCGATTATAAAGTTCAATAAAAGTGGTGTCTTTTCTGTAAAGCTTAAAATTAGCTTCAATGCCAATAGGACTATTAAATAGATAAGGATAGGCGAAATTGATTTTTAAGTCTTGAGAATTTCCTTGAAGTTTTCTCCAGTTTAATCCAAGTGATTCACCTCTAGAGAAAGCATTGATTAAATTTAAATCAACATCTCCTGTGAATTCAATTTTTCCATCATTTTCATTGGTTAATAAACCGATTACACCATCAAATCGACTCGCTCTTTTTTTCTCTAAATAAACAATGAGTTTTACGTAATCCTCAAAAAACTGAACTTCTTTCTCTCGAGTTTGCTTTACAAATGGAATTTCATTGATTCGTATGTCTATGTTTTTAAAATCACTTTCTTGATAAGCCTCATTCAATTGTATATCTAAATGACTGAGTAAAAATGATTCGTTGATTTTTGAATTACCTTTAATGGAGATGCTATCAACAGAGTAGTATTCATTTTTAGTTAATTGAATTGCAGCAGAAATACCTTGGTTAGAGTCGATAAGTACGCTATCTAATTGAATACTTGCAAAAGGGTAGCCCCTTTCTTCAAAATAGTTAATCGTCTTTTTATAAAAACGACTTAGTTGTTTGGGATTGAATGGGCGATTAAGGAAAAGTTTACTATTGAAATCGATGGCCTGAAATTCTAAGTCACTTAAGTTACCTTGTCTTAGAAGTACCCAACGATATCTGCTATTTTCAGAAAAAAAGATTGAAGTACGATTAGAGTCTGATAGAACGCTATCGATTGATGCAGCTAAATACCCGGCTTCGTATAATTCCTGTAAAATTTCTATCCCAATCTCTTTAGCTTCATTTTCAGAGCTAATGATTTTGGGGTAATTGAATTTAATACTTTCAATTCCAAGAACCTCTAATGATTTATTTTGACCATAAACAGAGCTAATGCTTAAAAAAAGGATAAGTAGTAAATGGAATCGCATATGGTCTTTAACTTTCAAGGACATGAATTATTTTAATGTCCAGTCTATGGCTGTTTGTTTTGAAGCCAAGAGCAAATCATTGGTTTTTGAGAAATGTTTGCAACCGAAAAACCCATTATATGCGCTAAAAGGAGAAGGGTGAGCTGCTTTTAGAACAGCATGTTTTTGTTGATCAATTAGCTTTTCTTTTTCCTGTGCCTTTTTTCCCCATAATAAGAAAACAACATTTGACTTGTTATTATTTATTGCATGAATAATAGAATCAGTAAACATTTCCCATCCTTGATTTTGGTGTGACCCAGCTTCACCTTTTCGGACTGTAAGTGTTGTATTTAAAAGCAAAACTCCTTGCCTTGCCCATTTCGTGAGGTTTCCATCTTTTGGTATAGGGATTTCTAAATCAGACTTTAACTCTTTAAAAATATTTTTTAGTGAAGGAGGTAGTGCAATTCCGTCGTTTACTGAAAAAGCTAAACCATGAGCTTGACCATTTCCATGATATGGATCTTGTCCTATAAGTACAACTTTAACCTTATGAAAAGGGGTTTCATTTAAAGCAAATAAAATTTCTGTTTTAGGAGGAAAAACCTGATGTTCTTGATACTCCTCCATGAGAAATTTTTTGAGTTTTAAAAAGTAATCTGAATCAAACTCATCTTTAAGAATTGCTTTCCATCCATCTTCCAATTGAATGTCTTTTTGACTTTTTTCACTCATAATAGGTTTATTAAAAGTAGAATTGTTAACAAAAATCCTCATAGTTAATGAATAACTAGCTCAAATACCTACTTTTGTACTTGTATTTTGAATACTTATAACATGAAAAAGACAGCATATACTTTAATTTTAGTTTTCACTATTGGATTACTTTTTTCTTCTTGTAAATCTCATCAAAGATGTGCTGCTTACAGTCAAGCACCTCATAGTACAACGCAAACTCCTTCTTAATTGAATTGGAATGTTTTAGAGTCAGATGAGCAATTGGAAAAATTACTTGTCTCTTCTGAACCTCAATTAGTTTTTAAGCATTCGACTCGTTGTCCAGTTAGTTTTGCTGCTTTAAAAAGGTTTGAATTAGAGTGGGATGAAGAAATTAACAAATCGGTTAATCCTTACTTCCTTGATTTGATTACATATAGAAAACTAAGTAATAAAATAGAAGAAGTTTTAGGAGTTAAGCATCAATCCCCGCAAATTATACTTTTAAAAAATGGTGAAGTTTTGTTTCATACTTCGCACTTATCTATAAGCGCTAAAAAGCTTCTTACGCATATTTAAATATCACTTCTTGAGTGATATCTGTGCTAAAACTTAGCGCAACAGGACAATTTTTAGCAGCTTCTTCAATAATTTTCTGTTCTTCTTCGGAAAATGTTTTTTTGAAATTAAATTCAATTTTTACTTTTTTAATTTTCCGAGGATTACTGCCCATAAGCTTGTTTAAGTTAAAGCTAATTTCACCAAGTTCAATTTGGTGCTTATTTGCTTCAATTCCCATGATGGTCATCATACACATGGCTAAACTCGTTGCCATTAAATCTGTAGGAGAAAACTTTTCACCTTTGCCATGGTTGTCAGTAGGAGCGTCTGACAGAATTTCACTTTGAGAATTAAGATGTGTTGCACTGCATCGCAAGTCACCTAGGTATTTTCCTGAAATTTTCGTCATAATAAGTTATTTTTGTTGACAAAGTTATCCCCTTTGAAGCAATTTTTAATTCTAATATTTCTATCTGTAGTACCTAGTACTTTTTATGCTCAAGAAACAATCTTTGAGCAAAAGACGACAATATATTCAAAAGAAATTAGTGGTGGGATAGGTATGCATACCAATGGTTTTTTTGGCACTTACCGATATGGTAAGTATTTAACAGGGTTTACAAAACGTATTTATGAACTAGAGATTACAAATATTCGTCACCCTCAAGAAATTAAGAGCATTAATCCCTTTGAAGATGATGTAAAAGGCTACATTTTTGGTAAAATGAATAATTTTTATGCGTTAAGACCAAGCATTGGGTTTCATAAAGTGTTTGTACCCAAACAATCGATCAAAGGGGTTTCTATTACTTATGTAGGTCATATCGGTGCATCACTTGGTTTAGCAAAACCCATTTATTTAAATGTAGAAGCGGAAGATCAAGACAATAATACCATAATTGTTCGAAGAAGATATGATCCTGAAGAACATGATCAAGATGAAATCTACGGAAGAGCATCTTTCTTTAATGGAATAGATGAATTGAAGCTTTATCCAGGAATCTTCACAAAATGGGGTTTGCATTTTGATTATGCCAATGATCGAGAGACTTTACGTGCCATAGAAGTTGGACTCATGGCAGATGTCTACTTAGAGAAAATTCCCATTATGGCCTTCACCGAAAATAGGCAAGTGTTTTTAAATTTATACCTCACTTTTCTTTTTGGAGCAAGGGAAATTTAAAAATATAAATCGCCAGGCAACAATTTATACGAATCAGTTGTCTTAGTAAAGAATTAATATTCTTTTAATCTCAATTTTACCAATTAAAATAATTTGTAAATTGTGGTTTCGTTCTGTAGTTTAATTTAAATTTATAATTATATGAAAATCAAAAGGTTTACGCTTTTGAGTGTCACGTTTTTGACAGTCGTTATTTGCTCATTTGTATGGTTTCAAGATGAAAAGCCAACTTATTTTCCTGAAGATTTAGCTAAAAGACAAGCAAATTCAGCTAATGGATATATTGAATTTATGCAAACAGTAAAAGGAAATCAAAATACTCATGATGTAGATCCGGCTTTAGTTCTTGCATCAAGAAAACAAGCAGATAGACTGCCAAAAGGTAAGGCTTCTCTTAATCTAAATTGGCAATTTAAAGGTCCCGACAATATTGGAGGTAGAACTAGAGCTCTAATAATGGATCGCAATAATCCAAATCATTTGTATGCAGGAGGTGTTGCCGGTGGAGTTTTTGAATCGTTTGACGGAGCTATTTCTTGGCAACCTTATGATACTGACTTTAAAGTCAATAATATATCTTGTATGACTCAGGCAATTGATGGTTCAGTTTATGTCGGTACAGGAGGTCATTTTGAAGGAGCTTCATCAAATTCAGCAAGAGGTTACTTTTTTGTTGGAACAGGAATACACAAATTAACAGGTAATGGTACATTTGAGCAAGTTATAGCTCCTACGACAAGGTTAACTCCTGTTGTTGATTATGCCACAGTAGGAGAAATTGTAGCGGATCCTACAAATGCAAATATATTGCACGTTGCAATGAATGAAGGATATCGGATTTTAACTTATAATCAAGATTCTTTGAAGTGGTTAGAGTCAACACCTTTTGTGCCTGGTGGAAGTAAAAAATGTAATGATATTGATATCAGTGACGATGGTCAAAATA
>CAJXFJ010000077.1 GCA_913052515.1 uncultured Flavobacteriales bacterium
TCCCAAACTTGATTTAACTCTTCCTTTTTTTGGTTGTGATAATGATTAAGATCTAAAAACTCCATATTACTTTATTCTACGAGCTGGATTTCCTAAATAGGTACCACTTTCTGTAATATCTTTTGTAACAACAGAACCTGCTCCAATTACTACATGACTACAAATACTTACGGGCATAATTGTTGAATTTGACCCAAGATAAACATGATCACTAATTTTAGTGCTTTTCCATTTTGATTTGTCTCCACGGGCTGGACCACCAGAACTAAATGTATCATTTATAAACATAACGCCGTGACCTACAAAACAATCTTTCCCTATGGTCACCAATTCACAAATGAATGAATGAGATTGAATTTTTGTTGATTCTCCTATTTCTGTATTCTTTTGTATTTCTACAAAAGGACCTACAAAAACATGAGGGTGTAACTTTGTGCCATAAATATTTACAGGCTCTACAATAGTTACAGAATCTGCAATTTCTGAATCTACAATTCCTACTTTATGTCGTTTCATTTTTTCTTATATGACTGTATGCCTTTTCAATTATCTCAACTGTTTTTAGCCCTTCAAAGCCATTTGTAGCAATTGATGCCCCCTCAGTTAAAACTTGAATAACATTTTGATATACCTTATCATGATTTGACATACTTCCTTGGTATTGTCCATAGTTATTAGGACTGTTTCCTTCAGGCAAATCTTCTATTGTAAAATCTTCTATATTTTGATACTCCAATTCATTTAAGTATTGACCTCCAACTTTTACCGTTCCTTTCTCAGCCAATACTGTAAGTGAGCCCTCCATATTTTTTCTGTAACTATTTACAGAATAATGAACACTTCCCAAAGCTCCACTTTTGAACTTCAGAAGTAACACTCCAGTATCTTCAAACTCAATAATACCTTTATGGTTATAATTAGAACCTTGTGCCTGAACTTCTTCTACATCTCCAAAAAGCCAATAAAGCAAATCTATAAAGTGACTAAACTGCGTAAATAAAGTCCCTCCATCTAACTCTTTGCTACCTTTCCAGCTATCTTTATAATAGTCTTCATTCCTATTCCAAAAGCAGCTCAATTGAATGCTAAAGACTTTTCCTAGTCTATTATTTTCAAGCAACTCCTTTAAGGCAACTACCGGTGGATTAAAGCGATTTTGCTTTACAATAAACAAACGCTTATTAGAAAGTTCCGCTTGCTTAATCATTTCACCACAATCATAGGATGAAAGTGCCATTGGTTTTTCACAAATGACATGAAAGCCTGCTTTAAGTGATTTTATTGAATGCTGAGCATGCAAACCATTGGGTGAACAAATTGAAACAACATCAACAACATCCTTTTCAGAAGTTAATAACTCTTCTATTTCTGTATATGATCTACAATTAAATTCTGAAGCTAATTCTCTTGATTTATTTTGATCAATATCACAAACTGCGACAAGAGTCCCTTGGTTTTGTATATGATTCGCATGACGCGACCCTATTCTTCCACAGCCAACTATGGCAAATCGTAAACTCATTTTTTAAAGGTTCTGTATAAATTTTTTATTGGTTTTAAAACAGGATAATGACTTTCTATGGGTCCTTCTATTTTAAAATCCAAATGACTTCGAGGCTCTTCATTCATAATTGATTCAAACTCTTTACGAGTAAATCCTAATTTTTTTATTACAAATTCTAAGTCTTGTTCTAATTGATTTTTCTCATACAAGGGTTTGTCAAGCTCTTCTAAGGCTTCTTCTCGAGTAAGCTGTCCTGAACATATTAAATTCGATAAATGTGCTTTTCGCTTATCTACCTTAAATTTTGTAGGTAATATATAATTCTGAAAAAACTTTGTAAATACAGATTCGTGATGTTTCCCACCGTAATCTATCCAACCAATTTCTTTAGAAATAATACTTTTAATTTCAGATTTTCGATATGGGGCCCAATTTAATGGCTCGACGAACTCGAGTTGTTTGAAGTTTAAATAATACTTCTTCTTAAAAATGGAAAAGAATGGATAAGTTTTAAGTTTTAGCTCCCCATATTGGTTGTGAATGTCTTTTATATTTACAGAGTCCCGCTTATTATAATACCAAGATTTAGGTAAGAGTGCTTCTGTTTCAACATTTGTTCCACTTATCACATATTGCACTTTATGTTTTGCAGCCAAATTATAAAGTGTACCAATTATTGCATGATCCGTAAGTGCTTCAATATCTATCACTCCAGCCCTTAGGTAAGCTCTTTGCAAGTCTTTAAATTCCTCCCAATCAATAACTAAAGTATATAAATCTGCATCTAAATAATCAATGATACTTTGAATATTCTTAACTGCAATTTCAGAATTCCATCCATTATCAAAATGGACTACAAGAGGTCTTAATTCAGCTTTTTTTACTAGATAAGCTATGTACGTGCTATCTACACCACCACTAACTCCTATTATACAATCGTATTCTCTTGATTTTCCTGCATCCTTTAAGGTCTTGATTTTTTCCTTCCATAATTTTTCTCCTTCTTCGCCATGAATAAGTTTCTTTTTTGCTGATTCCTGATATTCATACCAATAATTGCAAATTCCATGCTTATCAAAATTTATTAAAGGGTCAGCAATATTGTCCATTACAGTCTTTGTGCAACGCTGAAATCCTTTTTCACTAGAGGATAAAATCATCCTACAATTTTATGGAAAAAAAGTTGCTTAAGACAATTTACAAACTACAAATTGGAACTCATAATTTCTGCCAATTCTTCTGAGTTTAAATAGTTGATAAGCACCCCTTTTTTTGAACTTCTATATACAAAGTAACTTCCTGCAGCAACAGCTTGAGCACCTGCTTTCAAAGCTAATTTAAAATCATTTACACTTCCTGCTCCTCCACATGCAACTATTGGTACTTGAGAATGACTAGATATTTCTTCAATCAGTTTTAAATCATATCCTTTAAAAGTGCCATCGCGATCAATAGAATTTAAAAAGATTTCTCCAATACCCAAAGACTCTAGCTTTTTAATCAATTCAGGTATGTTAAATTTTAACTTCTTTTTAGCAGAATGTGTATAAATATGATATTGGCCGAACAAATTTCTTTTAACATCAAGCGATGCTACAATACTTTGTGAACCAAAAATGGAAGATGCTTTTGCAATTAAATCTAAATTAGAGCTTAAAGTAGAGTTTAAAACCACCTTTTCAATACCTAAACTAAATAACAGTTGAATCTGTTCGATATTTTTAATACCTCCACCGTAGGCAAATGGCATAAAGGCTTCACTGCATATTTCTTCTATTTTGTCATAATTGGGTTCTCTATTCTCTAATGTTGCATTTATATCGAGCAAAACTATTTCATCAACTTGTTTGTCGTTAAAAATTTTTACGGCATTAATTGGATCTCCAATGTAATTTGGTTGCTTGAAACCAACTGTTTTTACCAATTTATCTCCTCCACTAATAGTAAGTACAGGAATTACGCGATTTAAATACTCCATTTAGGAAACTCCTTTTTAGTTAATGCTCTAAATAGTGTCATATCATCTTTTAATTTTTCAGTAAGTTCAGCGATCTGCAAGTCGCTCAATTGCGGCTTTTTTAATTGGTTTGCGTAAAACTTTTGAGCCAACACTTCTGAAATTTTAGTAGTAATTGTAGAGTTTATCTTCATTCCTATTCGATGTAGTATGTTTTCTTTAATCACTCTAGGAATTGCTTTTGTACTAGCCGCATTCTTAACATCTGAAAATCCCTTGTCTTCTTTCATTTCTTCAAGTCCCAAAAATGAAAAAGCTTTATTCATAGTTCTAAGCGGATTTTCTTTTAAATCTTCCAAACACATAATGTGAATTTGATGAATGGGAAAAAACTTTAAATAAGCTTCTAGCTGCATTCCGTACATACTTGTTTTCCAATAGTTACCACTTTCCTTGCTATACCTAATGTCTTCTTTCGGGTCACAATGATAACTTTCAAGTATGTGAGATTTATACCTTTCAATGGGATCTCTAACTAGGTATATCATTTTAACGTTCGGAGTGTCATTAAAAATCCGTTCAGGTATATTTTTATAGTACTTATTATGACATTTAGTGTAAGATTGCGGGCTAGTTCCAACAATTTTATGCGAAGTCTTAAATAAATTCATATATGCTTCTCTTCTTTCTTCACTGAAATTAGAATCGGCATAAAAATGAACTTCTTTTGGCTTAAACATATAAATATCAGGATGTAAATCCAAGTAATCATGCAAAGAAGTCGTCCCTGACTTCATTGCACCAATAACCAATAAATTAGGCAACCTACCTTTCATAAGGATGCAAAGTTTTCTAATAGCTTTAATCCAAATACATGACTTTTTTCGGGATGAAATTGTACACCATAAATATTATTAAGCCAAATCGCAGAGGCAAATTCATAGCCATAAGTTGATGTGGTTAAAATATGGTTATTGTCATTGGGCAACATATGAAATGCATGGACAAAATAAAAGCGTGCCTCATTCTCCAAGCCTTTCATAAGTGGATTGTTTTCTGCTTTCTTATTCAATTTGACTAAATTCCACCCCATATGAGGGACTTTCAATTTGGCATCCATTCGAGTTTTATCAAACTTCACCACTTTCATAGGAACCCAACCTAAGCCTGGTTCTTCGCCTTCTTCGCTTTTGTCCCCCAACAATTGTGCACCTAAGCAGATTCCTAATATTGGACATTTTTGTTCAACTACTTTTGAATTTAATACTTCAATGAGTCCGCTAGATTTTAAATTCTTCATTCCATGATCAAAATGTCCAACTCCTGGCAAAATAAGCTTTTCAGCTTCTTCTATTTCTCCAACATTTGAAGATATACTAGAGGCTGCACCTAGCTTCTTCAACATATTTTGAATAGATTTTATATTGCCTGCACCGTAATCAATTATTGTAATCATTTGCTACTTCTGCTTTGATAAAATAAACACACCTGCATTTGGATAATTATCGGAGTCTAGAATGTTTACAAATTCTGTATTAAAAAATTGATTGAATTTTCTGTATTTATCTTCACTCCAAAATTTTGACAAATGATCTACAACTGCAAATGCAATTGATGTTGTAATTGTTCCATTGGATAAGTGTTCAAAATGCAAGTTATTTTCTTTCGCATAAGATTCCACAAATTCCACTTTTGGAAGAGAGCAATCTAGATGTTCTTTAGCCCACAGTGCATTGGTAGTCTCAATCATTAATTCTAATCGCCTTGTTGGCAGAGTTTCTTCAACATGTATTGGGTTTAATAAAATAACGGCATGTTTTGCTTTAGCGCAAAGTTGATTTAAAAATGCATTTCTTTCTTCAAGTGGAACATGTTCTAAAACATGACAAGAAACTACAAAATCAAATTCTTCATCCTTAAAAGGTAAATCAAGTCCATTAATTCCATTTGATTTAGGATCTACTAAACAATAATTACAATTGCTTAAGAAAGAAGCCAATTCACCTTTTCCACCTCCTGCATCTAAAACGCTTGCCTCTTTTAAATTTCTCTTTTTAATCTCACTTTTAACAACTTCTGAAAGAGAAAAAATTCGATAATATACGTTATGGGGAATTTTAGATAGGTCTGGTAATGCATCTTTACATTTTGGTAAGTTCTCTTGAAAAAGTTGCTGTTCTAATCCTAAATACCTTGCCGTAAATAGTTCAGCAATTGCTAAAAAATACTCTTCATTTCTTAAAGCTATTTTTGATAGCTGAAGATGCAAATTCGGGTTTAATTGATCTTCTTTTATTTGCTTAATTAAGTTATTTGCTTCTGTAAAATCTTTCTTTTTAGGTCTTTTTACATAAAATAAATCATAACCTAATTTTCCAAAGATTCTTCTTACAACTTTTAATATTATTTCCATATTGCTTATTGCTCTATATTTTTAGTTCACTTTCTGCTTAAATACTATTAGACAAAAACTTTTTGTTTTTTGAAATTGCTCTTTTATATAAAGCTTCTAATTTTTTCCAATAAGAAGCTTCACTAAACTTGGCCCTTACTTCTTGCATGATATATTTAGAATCATATTTATCATACGAATTGTAAATGTTAGTCATTGCATTAGCCAACTCTTTCTCATTATTTACAGGAACAAGAATACCATTTTCTTTATTTACAATAAAATTTGGTCCACCACAAGATGTAGAAACAACCGGTTTCCCAAGAGACATTGCCTCTATTAAAACTACGCCAAAAGTCTCATAATTACTGCTATGGACCAATACATTTGAATTTGCCATTTCTTCAGCTACTTGCTCTCTACCCAACTCTCCTTTTAAATATACTTGATTTGTAAGTAAAAGATCTTGAACTAACTGCGTCAAATTTTCATACTCTGAACCTGAACCGACTATCGTGAGTTTTATATTTTTTTCATTAGCAAATGCTTTATAAAATGCCCTTATTAATAATTCTTGATTTTTAAGTGGAATTAAAGATGCAACTTGAATAAACCTAAATTCGTGACTTTCTCTTTTTGGGATTGATAATTTCTTTCCAAAATCTAAATCAATTAAATTTGGCAAGCTATCTATCTCTTTATCAAGACTGTACTTTTCTTTTAGCAAAATACTTAGTGAAGGGCTAACGGATGACACGATATCAATAGTTTGAAATTCTTCTCTCAAATCATTTATTTGACTCTGTGAGAGTTTGTTAAAATAGTGACTTGAGCTATGCTCTGTTAGAACTATTGGCGTTTCATACTTTTTGCTTAATGCATTCCCAAGAATTCCGGCAAATTTGATATTATGAGCATGAATAACATCAGGCTTTCCAAATTTAGCTACATATTTTTTATATGCCTTATCTCCTATTTTAATCCAATCCTTTTCTTTATTCTTATCATTTTTTGTATTTAAAGAGTATGGACCTTTGTATTTCACAACAAAACAGTCTGTTGAAGCATACATCCTTAAGCGATATTTAATAGGAATTAGTAAACTTAATACAAACTGGAACCATGACTTGAATAAAGATAACTTGTTTAAAGTACCTATTCTAGTTTTAACAGTTGAATAAATTAGATCATAAGTTGTATACTCGGGCTTTATAGCTAAAACACCAACTTGACAGTTATTCTTAAC
>CAJXFJ010000078.1 GCA_913052515.1 uncultured Flavobacteriales bacterium
CAAAACTAATCAAATTAGCCCTGAAGATATTGAAGAAATGAAGGCATTGGCAGGAAACTATGAAACTCTTTTTAGCCGGAGAGCTATGAAGTATAAATCCATGGGACTTGCACAAAAAGAATTAGGTGAAGAAGATTACAAAAAGTTGATTTTAGAAGAATATACATTTCTAAAAAGACCAGTAGTTGTTTACGATAACTTTATTTCTATTGGCTCATCAACAAAAGCAGTTGAATCGTTAAAAAGTCAATTCGATTCTTGAAAGTATCGCAACTTTTTAAAGCGCACTTAGCCTTACTTGGTGCAAATATTATCTATGGTGTAAATTACTCCGTAGCAAAAGGCATTATGCCCAATTTTATTGAACCATTTGGGTTTATCTTCTGCCGAGTATTAGGGGCATTAATTTTATTCTGGCTACTATCCTTTTTTACAAAAAAAGAACGGATACAATTCAAAGACATAATACGACTTTTTATTTGCGGCGTATTTGGTGTTGCAGCCAATCAACTCATGTTCTTTTATGGATTAAATCTAACGAGTCCCATCAATTCAGCCATCATCATGACTTCTAACCCTATTTTGGTATTAATCATGTCGGCTTGGATTATAAAGGAACGAATAACACCAACCAAAGTAGGAGGTATCTTTTTGGGACTAGCTGGTGCGGCTGGTTTAATTTTATATGGCAACAATTTGAGTATAAGCAATGACACCTTTGAAGGTGATTTATTCATTTTTCTGAATGCTAGTTCCTATGCGATGTATTTAGTTTTGGTAAAGCCTTTAATGCATAAATATGAGCCTACTACCGTTATTAAATGGGTATTTCTTTTTGGGTTTTTAATTGTCATTCCCTTTGGGTTTAATCAATTTACTGAAATAAATTGGTCCTCTTTTACTCCTCAAATATGGGGTGGATTTTTGTTTGTGGTAATTGGAACCACTTTTTTGGCGTACCTCTTTAATATCTATGGCTTGAAACAAGTAAACCCATCTGTAGTGAGTACATATATCTATTCTCAACCATTTATTGCTACACTTGTTGCTTTAATTCTTCAGCAGGATGAATTGAACCTTGTCAAAATCATTTCTGCCTTGTTCATTTTTGCCGGGGTGTATCTTGTGAGCATAAGAAAACCGAAGCCTAAGGCAAATGCCTAATTTTGTCGCTTTAATTATAGAGTATGCTTCAATCAATGACCGGCTTTGGAAGAGCCGAGGGAACTATTTCAGGAAAGAAAATCATTATTCAGCTTAAATCACTCAACAGTAAGCAGTCCGATATACACACTAAAATTCCTAACTCATTTAAAGAAAAGGAATTAAACTACAGAAAACTCATTTCCAATAAGATAGGTAGAGGAAAAGTAGAAATGCTTTTGAGTTATGAGGACTTAGGAGAGAGCGGAGCTTTTCGAATTAATGAAGCCATTTTTAAAGGTTATTACGCTCAATTTCAAAAATTACAAGCTGAGTTAAATGACCAAAGCAATGATTTGATTGCAACCATTAGTCGATTACCTGAAGTGATCAAAGCAGAAGAAGCTAAACTTTCTGCCGAAGATTGGACAAAAATTGACCTCATTTTGGAACAAGCAGCAGAAGATCTCATTTCATTTAGAATTCAAGAAGGTAAAACACTTTACGACGATCTAAGCTCAAATATTGAAACTATAACAAATCTTCTAAATCAAGCGCTTAAATATGAAAATGAGCGTATTGAAATTGTAAAACAACGCTTGCTTAAAAACTTAGAAGAAAACGAACAAAAAGACAAAGTCGATAGTGATCGTTTTGAGCAAGAAATGATTTATTACTTAGAAAAATACGATGTTTCTGAAGAAAAAGTAAGGTTAGAAGCACATTGCAACTACTTTATGGAAACTATGAACTCAGAAGCTGGCCAAGGCCGAAAACTGGGTTTTATTTCGCAAGAAATTGGAAGAGAAATAAATACTCTAGGCTCTAAGGCCAACCATGCTGAAATGCAAAAGTTAGTTGTGCAAATGAAAGATGCACTAGAAAAAATTAAAGAACAAGTATTAAACGTATGGTAGGTAAATGCATCATTTTTTCAGCACCATCGGGCTCAGGTAAAACCACATTGGTTCATCACTTATTGGAGCAAGATATAGGTTTGGCCTTTTCAATTTCTGCTTGTACTCGTTCGCCTAGAGGTAAAGAAGTAAATGGTAAAGACTATTACTTTTTGAACATTGAAGATTTTAAGCAAAAAATAAAGGAAGATGCCTTTGTCGAATGGGAAGAGGTTTATACGGACCATTTTTATGGCACCTTAAAATCAGAGATTGAACGAATTTGGGGAGAAGGAAAAACAGTCATATTTGATGTAGATGTTGTAGGAGGTTTGAATCTCAAAAAGTATTTTAAAAAACAAGCTTTGGCCATATTTGTAATGCCTCCAGACCTACCTACTTTAGAAAAACGATTGAGAAGTAGAGGTACGGATGAAGAAGATCGCATTCAAAAGCGTTTAGCTAAATCGAAGCAAGAACTTGTGGTGGCAGATCAATTTGACCATATAATTTTGAATGATAGCTTAGAAAAAGCAAAACAAGAAGCTAGAACTGTGGTTACTTCATTTTTAGAAAACAAAGAAATATGAAGGTAGGTCTATTTTTCGGAACGTATAATCCAGTGCATGTGGGCCATATGGTAATTGCCAACTACATGGTGGAATTTACTGATTTGGATCAAGTATGGATGGTAGTTACCCCGCAAAACCCCTTTAAGCAAAAAGAGTCTATGCTTAAAGATTATGACCGCTTACATTTAATGCGACTAGCCATAGGTGATGATGAGCGACTAAAAGCTTCAGACATTGAATTTGGTTTAAAACAACCAAACTATACTTCTGACACTTTAGCTTATTTAAAGGAGAAATTCAGTGACTATAATTTTGCTCTAATTATGGGTGCTGATAATCTAAATCACTTTCACAAGTGGAAAAATCATGAATTGATTTTAGAGAACCATGACTTGTATGTTTATCCTCGTCTAGACTCGAATGAAGGTGGTGAATTAAGACAACATTACAAAGTCAATTATGTAGAAGCTCCGGTAATGAAAGTTTCATCTTCGTTTATTCGAAAAGCTATTTCTGAAGGAAAAAAAGTAAACCACTACATGCCTAAAGAAGTAGCAGCTTATGTGGAAGAAATGAATTTGTATCGATAAAGCCTATTCCAAGGTCTTGAATTTCCCTTGAAGTATCATGAAGTCACTTATATTAGACAGTAGCGACAATCGCTTTCATCATACCTTCAAATATCTTAAGGCCATCTGTATTGCCTAACTCAATGTCAGCCGCTCTTTCAGGATGTGGCATCATACCAAAAACATTCTTGGTTTTATTGCAAACCCCTGCAATATTCTCTAAAGAGCCATTTGGATTAGCAGCAGCATTTATTTCGCCTTCTTCATTGCAATAGCGATAAATCACTTGATTGTTTGCATTCAAGTCTTTCAACATTTCCTCGGTTGCATAGTACCGACCTTCGGCGTGAGCAATTGGTATTTTTAATGCTTCATCCGTGTTCACTCCTGCATTTATAATCGAATCATTATTATCTGCTTTTAAGAATACATTTTTGCAGATAAACTTTTGATTATTATTGTGTAACAAAGTTCCTGGCAACAACTTAGACTCACACAAAATCTGAAAACCATTACAAATCCCCATAACGTAACCGCCATTATTGGCATGCTTTACTACTTCTTTCATAATGGGTGAATAGTTAGCTATTGCGCCTGAACGTAAATAATCACCGTATGAAAACCCTCCAGGTAATATGATAAATTCAGCTCCTTTCAAGCTAGTATCTTTATGCCAAAGTCGCTCAACTTCATAACCCATAATGCTTTCTAAAACATAAATCATGTCTTGATCACAATTGGATCCCGGGAAAGTAATCACACCAAATTTCATATCTTCAGATTTTTTGCAAAGGTAATTAAATCAATATATGGAGTCTAAAGAACAAGCCTAAATAAATCCCCATATTTCATTCAATTGAAAGGTTAAAATGAAGAAGAAAACCAATTGAATGATCCACTTTCTTTTAAACCCTTTGTAGAACCAAATGTAGAATGCCGATAAAGCAAGCACTAATAAGTATGCTAGTAGTCCATTTGTAGGTTGGAAGCAAAGTAAAACGATTGAAATAATTAAAAAAATCAGAAGCACACTCATCTGATTTCTTTGTTGTACTATTAATTTAGATTGATTTGCAAAAGCCTGAAATATTCCCAACAAACCACAGATTCCCAAGAAGACTATATTTACTATAGTAGCTGCGGATAAGACAAATTTTTCGTGAATGCCATTCAAAGCAAAAGCAATATCTAAGTCAAATAAATATTTAGCAGATGAATAGTAAATCCATGGCACCGTAAGACCAACCAAAGCCGTAATGTGTTCCTTGGGTTGGAAAGTTCTAAAAATAATTAGGGCAAAAAATGGCAAAAGATAAAAAGCCATAAGGGGTAAGTAAAAAAGACTTGAAAAGCTAATCATTAAAGCCACCGTAAAAATTGAGGATTGAACTTGTTTCTCATGGCTCAACTGAAACATGAGATAAAACGCAATAATCAAAATAAAGAAGCCCAATAAGGGTTCAAAAATCCAATTTTGACTAAAAAAAAGACTCAGGCCTACCATTGGGAATAACCAAAAACTGGCTCCTTTATGAGTAGGCAACTTATGCTGAGCGAGTAAGCTGGAAAGCAAGTAAATAAGTAGTAACGAAAAAAATAGTGAAAGTGAAGTAACTAAAAAACTAGAAAGCAATGGACTAAATTCTATAATTACTAAGTCTATCGGCGAATTCAATTCATCAAGTTCAAAAAAGAAACTACTTAACACAGCAAATAGTGCAAGTAGAATATTGACTGTCAATAAAATATGATGAAACTTAAAAACTCTCATTGCTGTACAAGGATACAGTTTTAATACTTGTCATAAAATTGATTTTTTCTAAAAAGAGAAAGCGCAATATTTTATACATTTGTCAAAAATATTTTAGCTATGACTTGGAATGAGATAGTTTACGGATTAGGCGATTTATTAGAGTGGACATTTGGAATTCTTCCTACTTTGGGCAATTTGCCAAACGCACTATTTTCTCTTGTAATATTAGGTGGTCTAGTCTTTTGGATTTTGGAGTTGAAAAAATATAAAGCTAAAGCCGAAAGAACAGGTGGAATTGAATAAGATTTTTAAATCTTTTCCATCAAATCAAAGCCAATATCTCTTCTAAAATACTTTCCTTCAAAAAGGATTCTATCTGCGTTTCTATAACTCTTTTCTAGCGCTTCTCTAAAGTTATCGCCAAAAGCAGTTACAGCAATTACTCTGCCTCCATTGGTTAACACCTCATTTTCCGAAATCTTTGTTCCAGCGTGAAACAGCTCTGCATCAGCCACTTCCGAAAAACCACTCATTGATTTCCCTTTTTCATAAGCTTCAGGATAACCTCCCGAAACCAACATAACTGTTGTAGCAGTTCGCGTATCAATTTCAAGCGTTTGATTGGCTAATTCTCCTTTTGCACAAGCCTCTAGGTGCTCAAGTAAATCTGATTTTATCCGAGGTAAAACCACTTCTGTTTCAGGGTCACCCATTCTAACATTGTATTCTATCACAAAAGGATTATTGTCTACAATCATTAATCCAATAAAGAGAATGCCTTTGTAATCGAATTCACGTTTAGATAAGCCTTCAACACTCGGTTTAACGATTCTTTCCTCAATTTTCTGCATCAAACTTTCATCGGCAAAAGGCACTGGTGAAATTGCTCCCATTCCTCCAGTATTTAATCCAGTATCTGCTTCACCTATTCGCTTATAATCCTTCGCCTCAGGTAAAATATGGTAATCTTTCCCATCTGTTAAAACAAACACAGACATTTCTATACCAGATAAAAACTCTTCAATCACTACATTTTGACTTGCCGAGCCAAACTTTTCATTAATCAGCATATCCTTGAGCGCTTCTTTCGCTTCTTCCAAGGTATTTAAGATTAAAACTCCTTTGCCAGCCGCTAGACCATCTGCCTTTAAAACGTATGGAGCTTTTAATTTATCTAAAAACTGATATCCATTTTCAAGGGTTGACTTTTGAAAAGACTCATAGGCTGCAGTAGGAACTTTAAATTCTGCCATAAAGCTTTTAGCAAACTCTTTACTTCCTTCCAGCATAGCTCCTTCTTGATCAGGACCTACAATTAGTAATTCTTCGAACCCTTTTTTATTGGCAAAGTAGTTTTTAATTCCTCTCACAAGCGGATCTTCAGGCCCAACCACTAAAAGGTTTATTTGATGCATTTTGATGGCTTCTGCTACTTGGTCAAAATCAGTGGGAGAAATTTCTAGGTTCTCAGCTATTTCTGCAGTTCCTGCATTTCCAGGAGCAACATATAATTGATTCAATTTTTTACTTTGCTTGATTTTCCATGCAAATGCATGCTCTCTTCCACCAGAGCCTAATACCAATACATTCATCATTTATTCTAGGATTTCTCTATACTCTTCTTGCACCCACTTTACATATTGCTTATCAAAGGTAAAGCCCTTTTTGGGGTCCTCTATATATAATTTTGCAACAGGGGGTATCATCGTTTCATCTTCACGATCATTACCTACTAAGTACAACTCTATATCCAGTTGATAGAAGTAACGCCCATCTATATTTACTTCTCTTAAAGCTTTTCCAATAACACCAATTGACTTGGTAACATAGCCTTCTTTATAAAAGGAGATACTGTATACAGTGCCAAGTGGAACCATTACCTTGTAGGAACCATTATTTGGAGTGGTGAATGTTCGAATGGTGTCTACTTGATCTGAAATGATTTCAACGGTTACCCCGCCTAAGGAACTGCCTTTGTTAACCACCTTGCCATGTAACATCAATACGCCATTTTGGGCAAAAAGAGATTCATTAACAAAAAGCGCTACCAAAAATAGGCTGATTGTTATAACTTTCTTTTTTACATTGAAAGCTACACAGCTCAAGTTTATTTTAATTTAGTTATAGGCCTAATAAGACTT
>CAJXFJ010000079.1 GCA_913052515.1 uncultured Flavobacteriales bacterium
TTGCTATGATTGTCATTCCAATCAAGTGAACCATCCTTGGTATGCGAACTTAGCTCCCATTTCATGGTGGATACAGGATCATGTAGAACATGGTAGTAAACATTTAAACTTTTCGGAATGGGGAACTTATTCTGCCAAGAAAAAGGCCCATAAAATGGAAGAGTGTTTTGAAGAGTTTGAGGAAGACGAAATGCCCTTGCCTTCTTATACTCTAATTCACCGAGGAGCTATTTTAGAGAAGAACGAAAAAGAAGCGGTTTTAAACTGGTTTAAAAGCATGGAGAAGAAATACAAAACCCCTTAAGTCTATGGGTTCACTTTTTTACCTTCAAGTTTATTCTTCCAGTTTCTACTTGCCAATACAATCATAGGAGTACCAACAATAGTGGGCAGTAACCACATTACCCAAACCGGTTCAATTTGAATGTTAACTAGTAAAAATGCAGTTGAGGTGGCTATAAAGGAACCTCCCATTCTGCTAATGTGATCATACAGCCATGCATTTTTGACGAACTTTTTGCCTTTCATTTTTCTCAAATCTCCAAAGCTCATGGCAAATAGCATCATTCCAAAAACCAACAGCATTGGAACAGCTCCGGCAAATCCAATTTTTAAGATGGCTTTTATACCTAAAAACAACATATAAGAAGCTACTAGAATTGATAATATGCTAGCAAACCAATCCAATGAGGTAGGTTTGATTTCTTTTTTGTAGCGTAAACATCTTTTTCCTGTATATGCCATGTAAAAGCTAAATACGGCAATGGTCTGAAGAAAAATATTTCCGCGATAAGCACCAACGATTAGGCCACTAACAATAACAATGAGCATGCTCCAAAAGTAAACTTGACCACTTTTAATGTGATTTTTGCCTCCCTTTTTGGTGAAAATTGCTACTAAACCTGACAGTAAGGCAAAACCGCCTGCTGTTGCATGAAGGATTAAAGTATAGTCGATTAGCTGTTCCATTTTTTGCTGAGCTTTTTGTTGGCTTTTATTCTTTCTGGATAAATGACCAATTGTATAAAGTTAAATTCTAGGTTTTTAGCAGTAAAGCTTAACCCTTTGTCTTTTAGCTTGTAGTCTGGGTTGTACCGCAAATTGGTTCGTAGTATAATTGGGTCTGTTTCAGAAAAGCGGATATCCCAACCAAAAACTAACCCATATCCCACATTTGTTCTTTCTAAGTCAGTAATTTTTTGACCTCGATCATTTTCTTTTAAATGATAGTAATCGGCAGATATGTAAGGACCAATAAACGGAATGAAACCATGATAGTCACCAATAAATTTGAATGCCTCAAAGGCCAAAGAATGTCGATTTAGTTGGTAGGTGTAATCGTACGCTTCTTCCTTTTGAGTTAGCGGACGATAACTCATTCTAAACGCCAACTCTTGCTTGTGTAAGAAATAGGCTAATCCTAAATCAAGACTTACATTTCCTTCAATTTCGTCGTTTAAAAAGACATTTCTACTAGCGTGTTTTGTTTTTTCCAAAGGAATTAAAGCAGTAACTCCAATTCCTATAGAGTAAGTGTTTAAATTGTTTGATTCAGCTAAATCTTCTTTAAGTTGCTGGTAATACCTTTTGTATCGATCTAAACTATAGGAGCGAGAAAAGTCAATAACGGTTTTATATGAAAGTGAAAATGAAAATGGGTCGACCTCTAAAGGGCGCAATTGGCTTCTATTTACCGAAGCATAATAGCTTGATTGGGGAAAATAGCGCATGTTCAAACCGAAAACTTTGTTCTTTTTACTTCGGTAGCTAAGTCCACCTTCAAAAAACCATTGAGAGTTGCCATACAGAGCGCTTTTCTCATTGCGAATGCTCTTGGCATTAAAACCAACACCCGCAAACGGTCGCAAAGCATTGGATTTTAGCTTCCAGGGCAAGAAACGAAAAGCGGTTAAAACTCCATTCGTTTGAAAAAAGTCTTTGGACCCATTGAGTTTGAAATCGTAAAATGGAATTGAAATGTAAAAATCGGCATGGCCCCAAAAGTGAGTACCACCAATTAAAAACCTTGGACTTAGTGTGCTTGGTGTTTTTGCTTGTTGAATAAAGTTGTTTTCAAACTTGTAAAAAGATCCATTTTGCGGATTGAGTTCAGCTTCAAATCCAAAATAGGTTTCTGCAAAACGATAACGGTCTCTTTCTTGAGCATGGATGCTTAAACTCAGAAGAAGCAATATGTAAATGAGAACAATTTTATTCATGTCATTTGAATTGTTGACACAAAGAAAAAGGGTGTTCTCGCTTACTTCCAAAAAGCTTTGGTCGTTGGCAAGCTTTTGTGTTTAAATGCAAGCAAAATGCGACTTATCAAACAAAATAGTGACGAATGACAAGCCTATTTATGCTGCTTTTGATAAAGATCGAGAGTTTTTAAAGGCTGCGACAATCGCTTGAAATCTTCAGTTTCTGCCTTGTTATTTTTTGCTTTTAAAAGATAAGCTTGTGGTTCTGGACTAAGGCTAATTTTACCATATCGGTAGAAGTAGGCGTAATAAGACCATTCCCGAAAAAGCTCACTTCCAATTTGTATAGTTGCCTCTTGAGGTAAAGCCTGAATACACATTTTTATATCGGTCAGTTTGTCTTTGTCTCTAACATGTATTCCAAAAAAGTGGCTGTTTACTCCAATAGCTCCTATAAATAGTATAAGACTAAAGGGAAGAAGAAGTTTGGTGGAAAATAGACGGTATGACTTCTTGTCGAATATCAATTGTAATTGATTAATCAGAAACAAATTCGCAGCTAAGCAAAACAAACTAAAGGTTGGAATGATGTAAAAAGTACTTTGTTTCATGCTGATCATAATGGGTAAAACTCCACTTAAACCACAAAGCACTAAAGGCCAAAAGTAGATAGATGTAAAATTCGCTTTCTTTTTTAAGCCATATTTTCGCACCGCCCAGCTAATTAAACAAAGGATTAGAATTAGGAGTATTTCTTCAAAAAATCGTCGGAGAATGTAAAACCGACTATCTACCGATTGCACATTTTTTAAACTCGCCAGCACTTGAATATTGAGATAGCTTTCCAAGGCATTCCATCCTTCAGGAATAAAAAGCCAGAGAATAAAAAAGGGTGTAAACAGTCCTGCAAAAAGGAAGAGATAAATCCGTAAAACTGCTCTCCATTGCTGATTGATGATACCAAAAAAGAAAGGAAAACTTAAAGGGAATAAAGCTGTTGGGCCTTTGGTTAAAAAACCTGTGAAGAGAAACAAACCAGCAAAAAAACCAAAAGCAAATTGCTTGTTTTTAAAATATTGGATTTGAAGAATTACACTTGAGAGTAAAAAAATCATCGAAGTGTTTTCCAACAAATTGTTAGGTGCTCCCCAAATTATTTTGGGAATGCTAATCCATAAAAAAAGGCTTAGAATACCCCATTTCAATTCTGATTTTTCTGCAATTAGTTTCCAAGTGTAAAGCATTAAAATAGCGGTGAATAAATAACACAAAAGGGAATACAAGCGTTCTACCCAAAAATAGTCGCCAAATGCACTAAAGAAGAGGCTTTGTAGTCCAAATGCCAAAGGCGGATGATCGTAAAAATGCTCCCCTAGGGTTTGGGTAAAAGTAGGGTCCCAAAAAGTACCTATTCCTTCTGCCATGTTTCGAGCGATGGTGGCGTAATAAATGCCATCCATAAACATACCTTCTGAAAAAAGTTGGGGAGAAAGAATTAACAAAAAGAAGGATAACCAACTTAAAAATTGCCAAATGGAATTACCAAAAATCTTCATACTTCTAAGCGAGTGCAGCTTTAATTTCTTTTACATAAGACCTTGAAACGGGCACCTTTATTTGGGAGTTGTTTTTTAAGCTTAAACTTAAACCTTGTGCATTTCCAGAAAAGCTTTCAACCTGATCTAAATTCACCAAGTAGCTTCTGTGGCAGCGTTTTAAGTTTTGGTATTTATGCAAACTATTTTCAACCTCACTTAAGGTGTTTCGAAGCACTTCTTTGGTGGTATTTTCAGTATTTCTAACATACACTTCAATGTAATTTTCTACCGCTTTTATGGCTAATAAATCGTTAATTTCTAGCTGTAATCCTTCCGATTTATTTTTAGAAGGAATGTCGATTAATTCGTGATTAACCGCCTTATCGTGTATGTTTTCATTTAACTGCTTAGCTTCTTCTACTGCAGCCTTTAGTTTTCTATTGTAGTTTAAAATAGTAGCCAAACTTACTGGCAATAAACCAACGGCTAAGGTTACTCCTTGATAAAAAAGGAAAGCTTCGCTACTCAGCTTTAAGTAACCTAAAGCAACTGAATAAAGCATGTTAGCTGTGCCAATGCAAAAAAACACAAAGGTGGTAAAGAAGATGTTACGACCTACGGTCCAGTTTTTTTCGCAGTACCAGTTAGGAACAATAAAACGAACTACCAAAACACAAGAAAGTAATACGAGAGTAGTCACCAAACCGTATCCTGCCAGCTGATAAATTTTATTGGCTGACTGATAATTAGAAAGACCAAAAGGTTGAAAAACGGCTAAAAAACCAAAAATAAATAGGCCATAAACAAATGCGCTTATGATTTCTTTTCGCCAGCTGATAACCAATGGATAGGGTTGTTTAAGTAGCTTAAACTTCATGCCTACGAAGATAGTGGAAAGCCCTTAATTTTTATCCTTCAAAGCATCTACTTCTGCTTTTAGTTGTAATAAAGCCTGTGAAAGTTTTCCCATGTCTTGATTTGGTTGGTTCTCTGGCAAATCAAAACTCAAATAGCCTTTAGCTTTCCAAATCTCCAGTAAGTCTTCTCCTTTTACTTCATAGGGTTGGTAAGCTGGATTGTCGGAGCGTAATTCTACGCACGCTTTTTCTGCTAATTGGTTGTACACTCTTTTATACACTATGCCTTCGCTTTGACTTAGTACAATGCAGGCTTCTCCATCTTTTAATTGCGTCCAATCGCTTTGGTATTGCCCCAAAATATAACTTCCTGAAGGAATCGGTTCCATGCTATCTCCCTCAATTTGAAACAAGCGATAAGTTCCTACACTTAATTCTTGCAAGGGCAGGTCAAAAGCGGGCAGTTGCTCTAAATATTCTGGGTCGGCATAGCCATTTAAATAACCGGCTGCTGCTTTTGCAGGAATCAAGCTCACCTTCTCTTTTTCTTCAGCATCTACCAAAATGGGTAAAATACGCAGTTTTTGTCCGGTATAATCTGTTTGGTTTGCCGTTTCATTGCTTAAATCATGATTAACCAATTGATCTAAACTCAAGGCAAAAAAATCGGCAATGCGCTGCAAAGCTTGTAGTTTAGGTTCTGCTCTTCCTTCTTCGTAAGAGCCAAGCTGAGGTCGGTTTAATCCCATTTTTTGAGCCATTTCACTTTGGGTTAGCCCTTTGTTTTTACGCAAGACTTTTAGGTTTTCACTGAATTGACTCATTTGCTAAAAAAATTAGTAAAACTAAAATAAATAGTATATTTGGAGGGTAAAATTACTAAATCCTAAAAATATTAGCAAAATGAACGGAATTCACCATAAAATCAGAGGCAGTTATCCGGGATTTATTGGCATAGAACTGCCCAATGAGTACCAAGTTATTTTACTCGATGAAGATAATTTTAATGCCTACAGACAAAATCAAAAATACAATGGGATTCAGCTTGAGGTTCGCGATCAATATTGCCATTTTGAGAAACCAATTGATGGTTCGTGGCATGTGGTTATAGAAGGAAAAAGTTGTGAATTAGTACCTCATAAAGTGCATATTATTTACAAAGCGGCTTAACCTTATTTTTTTATAAAGGTGCCATTAAAAACTAGGCCACCATTAGTCATTAGTTTACAAAAGTAAATAGCAGGCTTTAAGTTGTTTACTTCTATGTACTCAAACTCTTGTTGATCTAATTTAATTTCTTTTTCAATAACTAATGTACCTTTTGAATTATAAATGAATAGAATTCCTACTTCAACTAATTCACTTGTTCTTATGTAAATGCAATTTTCAGTTGGATTTGGATATAGAATTAAGCTTTTCTGAGTTGTTGTTTTTTGATTCTCTATTCCAACACTTAGAGGACTAGAATACTCCCATAAGTTATCAGAGTAATTATTGGAAGTAGATGATCCGCAAACAACATATCCTTTGTTATTGATTGTAAAACCTTCAGATCTCGTTCTTCTGCCTGCTGCAAACCCCGGAACACTTGACCAAGCATTTAAATCGGGGTCATAGGCATAGTAATCATTTAATGAACTGGATATTCCTCCACCATACCGATGACCACCTCCTACAACAAACTCTCCATTTATTTCAAATACAGAAGCTTGAAGTCTTCCACTTCCAGGAAAGTTTGCAATTCTGCTCCAAACATTGGTAGAAGGGTTGTATGACCAAAATATTTTTGAATCTGTATTAAAATTATGACCCATTCCTATAAAAAGGAGACTGTCATTTGAAAATGCAGTAGCTCCAACTTGAGGCGTAAAAGGCATATTTGTTTTTAAGCTCCATGTCCCAGAAATGAGGTCTAGCTCCCAAATCTGATTACTTATTGCAGTTGAGTAACCAACAACTCCTCCACTAACGTAAGCTTTATTTCCAACAACTGCGGCAATTCCATTTCTACCGCCTTGTCCAGGGAAACTTTGAATGGCTCTCCATGTATTTGAAGATGAATTATACGCATAAAAGTCCTTAAATGTAGAACTGCCATTCCAACCTAAGCCAACGTAAGCTTCATTTTGAAACGTAAATGATACTGCAGTTTCTCTTGCTCGTCCTGGGAATGGAGCTTTTGTTGTCCAAAGGTTTTGATTTGGGTCGTATTGTTGGAGGTCGTTTGTTACACCTTGAGGGCTTGAGCCGGTAGCTAAATAACCAAAATTTCCAATGCTAAAAGCAGTTGCATTATTTTTCAATGAGCAATTAGCCTTCTGTGTCCAAGTTTGAGAAAAGGCACTTAAGCAAACTGTGAACAAAAATGTAAGTAGTGTAGTTTTCATAACGAATTGTTTTCTAGGCCAAATTTAAATTTAAATGTCAAAAAAACAGCACCTTCCTGA
>CAJXFJ010000080.1 GCA_913052515.1 uncultured Flavobacteriales bacterium
CTCTCCAAGACTTGGTTCATAAATACCATTTCCATTTAAATCTTCATAAGGTGCCAGTTGCGCTGCCATTCCTAAACTAACATCCCCGTTTCCTTTCCAATTTGCGATACTTCTTGGCATTTGATAATTGGGACTGTTATAATTATTCTGATGATTTATTATTTCTTGCTTACTTATTTTATAAATCCATTGACCTTCTAAACCCACTGCCTGACTAACTGGGCCGTAATGAAAGTCATTATAATAAGGGTTTACTTGATTAACTTGAAATGCAGTATCATTTGTTTTTTTTGAAATCAAAACTATATTTCCTGCAAAAACACCGTGAGAGTTATTACCTTTTGGAAATTCAAATGCTGCTTTACTTTGATTTGAGTTATTAAATATGGGTCCAGTAATGGATGCATTTGTGTTTATTGAATTCACATCAATATATTGATCGATGGTATTGTTCTCTTCTATAGTATTTGGAGCAAAATATAATTTCGTGCCATTTAAAATCATTATTGCATTATTTATCGCTTTTAGCTCAAAATGTGGTGATTCTCCAATATCATCTATAAGATGAGTGTCTATTATACTATCATGAGTTGAAAAAATCATAGGATACACTCCTTTTTTTAACCATACTCGATTATTAATATCAATTTCTAGATTTTTGATATCATGAAAATAGTACCAATAATTTAATGGATGAAATTGAAATCTTGAAGGGTAATGAAAGGTATAATAACCATCATTAGTAGTATGACTGCCAGCTGCTATTTGGCCATTATTGGTTTTAACTAGTTTTTCTGCCAAAAAAACTGATGAACTATCTAGTCCAGTATATGAAGTGGATGTCCATCCTGCATTATTTCTTAGCCATAACTTACGAAAAGGGTTACTACTAGCTAAACTTGGAAGATTTATTAATATCCTGTTTTCTATACCTATCATTCGATCTAAACTATCAAATAAGATGGTATGCAAACTAAAAGCAGTATCTAATACAAATGCTCCTTGATTGAAATATGCAACTCCTTGTGCACCAGATATCCATAGTTGACCTTGGCTATTTACTGCTATATCAGTTATTGAATCTGAAAAAACACCCTGCGCGATACCGTATGATGCAATTTGCTGACCATCAAAACGAACAATTCCTGAATCAGACTGCAACCAACAAATGCTGTTCGCATATTCAAAATCAGAGCTCTTTGCCCTACTTAATGGCAGTGAGTAACAAGTATCATATTGATTCAATATTAAATCAAATACACAAAGACCTTGATTTGAAGTCAGGTAAACTTTAGTCTCGCTAATCGGCTCAAAACCGTAAACCTCAGTTACTCCATTCTGTTGTAAATCACTTGATTTCCAGTGATTTATTTGCGAATGAAGTTGAAATAGAAATGATAAGAAAAAAAATGTAAGGATTAATCGTTTCATAATAGTTGGTTTTTAGTTTTGTTCTTATTGTTAAGACACCAAGCAGCTTTGTTATGATGCCTAACAAAAAAGGCGAGAAAGAATTTTCTCGCCTTCAAAAACCAAAAAATGAATTCCTACTGTTTAACTAGTTTTTGTACTTGATTTTTAAATTGCACCAAGTAAATTCCCTTTTCAAATTGGCTTAAATCTATAAGCATCTTTTGATTTGAAATTCGTTCTCTGTAAACCATTCTGCCATCCATCGCATAGACTCGAATGTATTCGTTGGTATGGTTCATTTGATTATCAGTAAGCTTTATGATAACCGCTTCATTGGCTGGATTTGGGTAAAAAGTAAGGAATTCTGCATTTGATTGAACTTGTACTTCTTGCACACCGGTTATGGTATTTTGCTCCCAGAAGTTTGCAGCAGAATCTAAATACTGAATCAACAAACTTTTACTACCCAAATGACCTGAATTTGGAATTTGCGCATAACCAATGACCATTTCTATGCTTTTACTTTGATTAGGCTGCAACGAAAACCAAGGAATGTGTCCCATACCACGTCTATCTCCGGGTGCATTTGGGTTTAAATTAGGGCCAGGGCTTTCTTCTGCCCAGGGTGTTCCAGTATATAAGTACTTTGTAGGGACACCAAAAGTATTATTCAATCCATCTCCTCCATAGCGCATGAATTGTCCGTTTTTCCATTTACCATTTAAATAATTGACCCAATGCTCATCAGTCCTTGGGTCTCCATTAAGGGCACCTCCTGCATTATAATAAAGAAATCCATCCATGCTATCACTTAAAAATTTAACCCCAATAAAAGGTGGACTTCCACCAAATCCAGATTGGCCATTAAACCCATCATCAAAAGCATCTCCATTATAGGCAAAGAAAATATTCTTTAAACTATCGCATCCCACATAGTCGTCAAGCGGATTGCCTAAATCAAAGTCTGTATAAAATCCAAGTTTTGCTGAGTCTATTTGAATATTTGATCTATTAAAAAGCTCCATAGATAAATACAATGACTGATGAATTGCAGCATCACTTGGACGATTAAAGCCATAAAGCATTCCGTGATATTCTATATCACCAATGTGATTAATCCAATAAATAGCCTCATCTCCTTTAATAATTGGAGCATCTCCTAATTGGGGTTCATAAACCCCATTATTATTTAAGTCTTCAAAAGGTGCTAATTGCGCAGCCATTCCAATGTTAACATCCCCATTTCCTTTCCAGTTGGCTATGTTTTCAGGCACAACATAATTGGGAGACATGTAATTACTTTTATGATTTTGAATATCCGATTGACTCACTTTTACAATCCAACTGCCAGATACACCATTGAAATCACTTACAGGCCCTGCAATAAAATTATTATCATAGGGGGAAAGTTGATTCACAGTAAAGGAGGTGTCTCCTAAACTTTTACTTACCAACATGAAATTACTTGAATAAATCCCATGACTATTATTTCCCTTTGGAAATTCAAAAAAAGACCTTGTATTTTCATAATCGTTAAAAAGCTGACCCAATATTGAAACGCCTGTCCGTATAGAGTTTACAGATAGCTCTTCTTTGAGAGTGGTTAGTGGCTCTATTGTACTGCTCGCCTTGTAAAGGCCATTTCTCGTATATACGATGATTGTACTGTCTACAATTTGCATCAATCTAGCTTCATTGCTATAGTTGGTATGATTTGACTTTCTTGAGTACCCTAAGTAGTGTTGAAGCAATACACTATCTTTAGTTGAATGTAAATGAGATATTCCTGTAGCGGCTACAACCCAAATATTCCCCTTAGAATCAACTTCCGTATCTTTAAAATTTAAGTTTTGGGTTACTCCTTGTCTTTCAATAGGCTGCTTGTCAATTACTGCCGGATAAGTTATTCTGTAATACCCTTCAGAAGTTGAAGCGGAGACAATTCCCAAATGATTGCCAATTAGTTTAAACTTTTGAACATTTAATACAGGCCCTCCCTTTTGCAAGGAATCTATACCGGAAACTGGGACTGATGTCCAAGTATTCATATCTCTGATTGACAACCTTGACATTGTTGTAGGCCCACCAACAGCAATAATATTTTGAGCACAAGCATACAAACGATCTCGATTATCAAAAGCAATAAATTTGGCAACCAAAGAAGTATCAAGCACAAAACTAGACCCATTAAAATAGGCCAAGCCTGCAGTAGTTGCAGCCCACAATGTGCCAGAACTATTTAGAGCAATATCGTTTATTGAATTTGAAGGTAATCCTTGTACTGAAGTGAAATTTTTTAAACTATGACCGTCGAAAGAGCTCAAACCATTCGGTGTAATCGCCCAAGCAACACCATTTGATAATAACAGCTTTCGATTGTTACTCATTAAGACTCCACCTGTACCAATAATACAGGTATCGTATTGCTCATTTTGTAAATCATAAATACATAAACCTTGCTCTGAGTTCATATACACTTTTGACAATCCATCATACTGAAAGTCATACACTTCATTGGAAGCATTAAGATTTAAATCGTAATAAGTCCAACCTTGTGCCTGTATAATTAAGCTATAAGTAAGTATAAAAAAGAGGGTAGCTAGTCGTTTCATTTAAAATAGATTTTTGGTTTGTATTGCTAAGACACGAAAAAATAAAAATACGATGCTTTGGAGAATTAGACTAGCTGCGGATAGCCTCCACAGGATCTAAACGACTAGCAATCCAAGATGGAATAATTCCTGATATCAGTCCAATCACCAAACTAATTGCTAAGCCTAAACTGATGTTATTTAATCCCAAAACCACTTTAAAATCTAATCCGTATCGTAGAAAAAGGGTTCCTAAAAATATGAGGAATAAGCCAACAGCTCCGCCAATGAGGCATAAAAAAATAGATTCAAATAAGAATTGAAGCAGAATAAAATAGTTCTTGGCTCCTAATGATTTTTGAATACCAATTAAAGGTGTTCTTTCTTTTACCGAAACAAACATAATGTTGGCAATACTAAAACCTCCAACAATAATGGAAAATATACCAATCACAAAACCAGCTCCATTGATTACTCCAAACATAGCCTCCACTCCTTGCGAAAGCATACTCATTTGATTCAAGGCGAAATTATTATCGGCCTTTGGCTTCAATTTTCGAATAGAGCGCATAATGCCAGTCAACTCATCTATAAGTTGCTGATTAGAAACTCCTTTTTTCGCTTTCACCATTATGCTTGGCCTTGCTGACTCACCATCAATTCGATATATGCTTCTTGCCATTTTTAAAGGAATAAAAAAGCGAACATCATTAGACTCTCCCAACATACTCTCTCCTTCTTTTTCTAGCACCCCTATTACCGTTAATTTCTTTCCTTGATATTTAAATTGCTTACCAATCGCTTGTGTACCTGCAAATAAATTTTCGGCAATACTCGCCCCTATTATTGCTACGGCTCTACCGGTTTGACTTTCTAGTTCAGTAAAATATCTTCCTTCTTCAATTTTTAGTGGTGAAATTGTAGCATATTCATGGGTTACCCCAAGATTCTGAGCACTACTAATTGAATTGTTTTTATACTTCAAGGTTCCTCTACCACCCGCTATCATTCCCACTTCTTGTGCATTGAAGCACATCTTTTTCACCATTTTATATTCGTCAAGCTTGGGCTGTGGTCTTCTAATGTAATCCCACCAAGGTTGATTGGGATCAAAATTCCAAGGCATCTTTTGAACATAAATTACATCATCACCTAAAGACTGAATACTTGATTTGATGCTATTTTCCAAAGAATCAACCATGGTAAAAACAGAAATCATGGCAAAGATGCCAATGGTAATTCCCAAGAGTGAAAGAATCGTTCTTAGTTTGTTTACTATTAATGAATCAACCGCAAAAAAGAAACTCTCTTTTATTAATCTAAATACTATCAAAGGGATAATTAAAAAGTTAAAATTAATCTTCTTTTAAAGTCCTCTAAAACCGTTTATCAAATTGTTGAAAAGCACTTGATTTGACATACTTTAAGATTGTGTAAAGTTGACATTATGCGTAACATTGTATCTTAATTCTGAGGATTTAATGGCAGCTGAAAAAAAGATCAAAAACGCTTTAATATCAGTCTTTTACAAAGACGGTTTAGACCCAATTGTAAAAGAATTAACTCAATTGGGCGTTCAAATTTACTCCACAGGTGGAACCCAAAAACACATTGAAAATTTAGGCATACCTGTTCATAAAGTTGAAGACTTAACTTCTTACCCTTCCATTTTAGGAGGTAGAGTTAAAACTTTGCACCCAAAAGTTTTTGGTGGCATTTTAGCTCGAAGAGAATTAAATGAAGATCATGAGCAGCTTGCAGAGTTCAACATCCCTGAATTTGATTTGGTCATTGTTGATTTGTATCCTTTTGAAGAAACAGTTGCCCAAGGTGGAACAGAGCAAGAGATTATCGAAAAAATTGACATTGGCGGTATTTCTTTAATTAGAGCTGCGGCTAAAAACTTTAAAGATGTTTGGATTATTTCGACTCGCGACCAATATGAAAGTGCACTTGATATTCTTCAAACTCAAAATGGCTCAACGCAAATTGAAGATAGAAAGGAATATGCCAAACAAGCGTTTGATATTTCTTCTCATTATGATACCGCAATTCACAGTTATTTTTTAGGAGATTCGAAAAGCGATTCGCTGAAAATTAGCGAGCAAAAAAGTAAAGCTTTACGATATGGAGAAAATCCGCATCAAGAAGGTAGTTTTTTAGGCGACTTAGACCAAATGTTCACCAAATTGCACGGCAAAGAATTGTCATACAACAATTTACTTGACGTGGATGCTGCTGTAAACTTAATGGCTGATTTCAACGAATCCAACACTTTTGCAATTCTTAAGCATAACAACGCTTGTGGTATTGCAACAAGAGACACTTTATTAGAAGCCTATGAAGCAGCTCTTGCCGGTGACCCTGTTTCTGCTTTTGGCGGAATATTAATATGCAATTCAACCATTGATGTGCCAACTGCCAATAAGATTCATGAATTATTTTGTGAAGTAGTAATAGCACCTGATTTTGAAGAAGAAGCACTTGAAATTTTAAAAGGGAAGAAGAATCGAATTTTGTTGAAGCAAAATGAAGTAGAACTTCCTAAAAAGCAAGTGAGAACAGCTTTAAATGGCTACCTAGTTCAAGATAAAGACATAGAAACAGAAGCCGCTTCTGATTTCAAATCCGTGACTAAAGTAAAGCCAACAGAAAGTCAAATTCAAGATTTAGTTTTTGCAGCTAAATTGGTAAAAAACACAAAATCGAATGCGATAGTTCTTGCAAAAGGCAATCAATTATTAGCTAGCGGAACTGGTCAAACATCTCGTGTTGATGCTTTACAACAAGCCATTGCGAAGGCAAAACATTTTAATTTTGATTTAAACGGAGCGGTAATGGCTTCAGATGCTTTCTTCCCATTTCCAGATTGTGTAGAAATTGCCAATCAAGCTGGTATCACAGCTGTGGTTCAACCAGGAGGATCAATCAAAGATGAGCTATCAATTAATTATTGTGACGACCACGGAATGGCTATGGTTTTCACAGGAGTAAGACATTTCAAACATTAATTTCAAGACAATAAAGGAATGGGATTAT
>CAJXFJ010000081.1 GCA_913052515.1 uncultured Flavobacteriales bacterium
ATGGTGCTATTTAATGATTGGTCTGCAAGAGATATTCAAAAATGGGAGTATGTTCCATTGGGCCCTTTCTTAGCGAAAAACTTTGCTTCTTCTATTTCTGCTTGGGTAGTAACTTTAGACGCCTTAGAAGCTTTTAGAACTGAAGGCCCAACCCAAGAGCCTGAGGTATTTCCTTATTTAAAATACGAAGGGAATAAAAACATTGACATCCATTTAGAAGTAGCCATTAAGCCTGAAAACAGCGAAGAAAGTGTCATTTGTAATTCCAATTATAAATACATGTACTGGAATCAAAACCAACAATTAGCGCACCATACGGTGAATGGTTGTAACATAAATGCTGGAGACATGTATGCTAGTGGTACCATAAGTGGACCAACTAGAGAGTCTTATGGCTCTATGCTAGAACTCTCTTGGAAAGGAACAAATCCAGTAAAACTTAAGGACGGAAGCGAGCGAAAATTCATTCAAGACTACGATACGGTTATTATGCGTGGACATTGTGAAAAAGATGGCGTAAGAGTTGGATTTGGGGAAGTAAGTTCTAAGGTTTTACCTGCGAAATAATTTCTTGTATTTGATATAAATGAAAAGCCTTTAGATTGTCTAAGGGCTTTTTTTATTCCTCTTCCACAATCACAAAGAGTTCCTCATTGTCTTTTTTCATCAAGTACTTTTCTCGGGCAAACTTTTCTAAGCTTTCCGGATTGCTTTCTAGCTCTTCTAAATCGGCTTGAATGACTTTCAACTCTTCTTGATAAAAGGATTTTTCCTCTTCTAATTTGGATAATTCCATTCGGTATTGAACTTGGGTTATCAAATTATTTTGATCAAAAAATGTAATCCAAACGATAAAAATACCTGCCGTTAAGGCATAACGGTTTTTCAAATATTTAGGTATTCTTATTTTCAATTTCATAATACAAAGATGAGGAGAAAAAGGTTGAAAATACAAAAGGCCTGTTGAACGAATCAACAGGCCTTTGTTAGTTGTTGTATTTGGTATTACTTATCCTAAAAATGGATATCGGTAATCTTTTGCAGGAACAAACGTTTCTTTCATGGTTCTTGCAGAAACCCAACGCATTAAGTTTTGCATAGCACCAGCTTTGTCGTTTGTACCAGACTTACGTGCACCACCAAACGGTTGCTGACCAACTACCGCACCTGTTGGCTTGTCGTTAATGTAAAAATTACCTGCCGCATTAACCAAGGCTTTGCACATGTGGTTTAACACATGACGATCTTTGGCAAAGATTCCTCCAGTCAAGGCATAATCATTATCGTCAACCAATTTTAAGGTTTCTTCAAAATCAGCATTGTCGTAGACATAAATTGAAATTACGGGACCAAAAATCTCTTCACACATGGTTGTGTATTTAGGGTCTTTTGAAACAATAACTGTTGGATCAATAAAATACCCTTCTGACTTATCGTAAGTTCCACCTGCAATAATTTCTGCTGATTCAGCTTTCTTAGCATTATCAATGTAATGAGCAATTTTATCGAATGATTTTTCGTCAATAACTGCATTTACAAAATTGCTGTAATCTTCAGGTGTTCCTACTTTAATGCTCTTCAAATCTTCAAGCACATAATTTTTCACCTCTTCCCACAAAGTAGCAGGAATGTATGCTCTACTTGCCGCTGAACATTTTTGTCCTTGAAACTCAAAAGCACCTCTTGTAATGGCGGTTGCTACTTCTTTTGCATTTGCTGACTCATGCGCTACGATAAAGTCTTTACCTCCAGTTTCTCCAACAATTCTTGGGTAAGAACGATACTTTTCAATGTTGTTTCCAATGGTTTTCCACAATTGCTGAAAAACGGTAGTTGAACCAGTAAAGTGCAAACCAGCAAAATCTCTGTGATTGAAAACTACTTCACCTGCATCCGGACCATCTACATAAACCAAATTGATTACACCATCAGGCAATCCTGCTTCTCTCAACACTTCCATAATTACCCAAGCCGAATAAATTTGAGTATCTGCTGGCTTCCAAACTACTGTATTACCCATCATAGCCGGACTTGCTGGCAAATTACCAGCAATGGCTGTAAAGTTGAAAGGAGTAATAGCAAAAATAAAACCTTCAAGCGGACGGTATTCTAAACGATTCCAAACACCTTCTGATGATTCTGGCTGCTCCGTGTAAATTTGACGCATAAACTCTACGTTAAAACGGAAAAAGTCTATTATTTCACAAGACGAATCAATCTCCGCCTGAAATGCATTTTTGGATTGTGCTAACATAGTAGCTGCATTCATTTTCTGACGATAAGGTCCTGCGATAAGTTCAGCCGCTTTTAAGAATACTGACGCTCTTTGCTCCCAAGGCAAATTAGCCCATTCTTCTTTAGCTGCCAAAGCTGCATCAACTGCTTTTTTAACATGCGAAGAATCACCTTTGTGAAAGTGACCTAAACAATGCTTGTGCTGGTATGGCGGGTGCATACTCACTTTATTACCTGTTCTTATTTCTTTTCCGCCAATAAACATGGGAATGTCTTTTTCTTCGGCTTTAAAGGTTGCAACAGTTTCTTGTAAAAGTTCTCTTTCTTCGCTTCCTGGAGCATAACTCAATACTGGTTCGTTAATGGCTACAGGAGGGTTAAATATAGCGTTTGACATAATCTTTCTCTTTAATATTTGGCCTACGAAATTAAACTATCAATTAAGCAATTGCAATTTTTCAGCACCTTAAATCAGAGCTTGATTTTCTTCTAATCCCAATAGCTTATTTCTTCTGAAATAAGAGTTTTGCCGTTCCGCCTTTTTTAAATATTGAAGCCATAATATCTGTACACACAAAAAGCGGAAAACTGAACCAATGAAAAGCCTTTTGAATTCCTAAATGGAAAGCGGAATAGTTTTGAGTATAGCTTTTATTGCCTTTTAAAGCTTCATACAAAACTTCTCGATTGGGCAGAAGCATATTTAAGATGCTTTGTTGTACACCAAAAGGATTGAATTGTGGAGAAAAATAGTTTTCTCTAACTAATTTATATCCCCTTCTTTCTAATTCTTCTATCAGCACATCGGGCGGCGTTAATTGTAAATGTCTAGGTGGGTCTAAATGCAACCAATTGGACTTAAAAATACGCGATTGCCAACTACTAATGTTTGGAATTTCAATGAGCAATTTCCCCTTCTCTTTTAAAACATCATCAATAATATCTAAAGCTTCTGAAGGGTTAGGTAAGTGTTCAAAAACGTGCACCAAACTTATGGCGTCAAACATGTCATTTTTATACAGCCCTTTCTGGAGAAAACCTTTATGTAAGTTTATTTCCTCATGCGCTTCTGCACGCTCGGCTGATTTGCCCTCCGGCTCAATGCCATGTAATTCAAATTCGCCGGCCTTTCCTAAATAGTGAAGCAGATTGCCGTTTCCACAGCCAATGTCTAAAACCCGTCCCTTTTTTCCAAAATGCTTAGCTAAGGATTTGGCATTTCTTCTTCTAAAAAAATCAACTACCGCTTCGACTATTGGAATAAACTTTTTTTCTCCTTCCCCATAATAAGATGGATCATAGGCTCGAGCTAATTGCTCTTCACTGGGTTGTGGCGCCAAGAATTCTGTACTACAGTTTTGACAAACCCTCCATTGGTATTGATCGTTAAAAATATCTTGAACTTCAAATGCCTTTGTGCTATTCGAATGACCACAAAACAAGCAATTAGTCATTTGGGTTTCGGTAAATTTTATGGTTAATCAAGCCCCATTTTTGAAAGCGATGACGAACTGATGTCCCTAAAACGCCTAAGCCGTACTCTACAGAATTCGAAAAATTTATGGATGACCCTTCATCGAAATACTTCGTGGGACAAGTAACCTCAGCAATTTCATATCCTTTGTAAAGAATCTGGGAAAGCATTTGATTGTCGAAAACAAAATTGTCAGAATTCGCTTCATAGTTTATAGACATCAATACTTCCTTTGAAAATGCCCGGTAGCCTGTGTGGTATTCTGACAACTTTGCACCCACTAATATGTTTTGAGTAAAGGTTAAAAAGCGATTGGCAATGTATTTATATAAAGGCATCCCTCCTTTTAAAGCTCCAGTTCCAAGAATCCGCGAGCCTAAAACCACCTGAAACAAATCATTCGCAATCAGGTAACACATGGAAGGAATTAACTTAGGCGTATACTGATAATCTGGATGAACCATAATGACAATATCAGCACCTAGCTCTAGTGCTTTTTTATAACAACTTTTTTGATTGCCCCCATAACCCTTGTTTTTTTCATGTTGAACTACATGCTTAATCCCTAAAGACCTTGCTTTCTCAGCAGTATCATCTTGACTGCAATCATCCACCACGACTACATCATCTACCAAATCAGAAGGTATTTCTCGGTAGGTCTGCTCCAATGTTTTTGAAGCATTGTAGGCAGGCATAACCACTACCACTTTTTTATTAGCAATCATTTAAAGAGATTAAATTGTAACATGATAAACCATGAAATCATGGCTGCAAGGGCAAAATAAGTGAATAGGCTTAAAACAGAAACGAGAATGGATTTAAAAAGTGAAAGAATTTTTGATTCTGAAGTATGAAATTGGAAAACAGCGTATGCTAAATACATCAGATTAATCAGATAGACTAAATAGATAAATTTTGGACTAATAAAGGTTAACGCAATTGGCAAAAATGAAATAAGAACATATTGCCCAGATAAGTAAAAACCAAAAACAGTTCGTTCCGCTAAGTTGAATGGACTCTTCCAATAAAATAGCTTTGAAAAGAACGCAATCACAAAAGGAAATATTAGCACAAAATAATTAAGATGTTTGGATAAGAACCGCCCAACTTGGTAACCGTATTGTTCTTGTGCTGTTACTGACCTTCCTTCATTTAACGCTTTTTGGTTTTCTATGGGATCGAAGCCGATTATAGTGGTAAAAGCCAAGTGTAAAACCATGCAAAGCAGCAAAAATCGGATTGGGGCGTAAAATTGCTTTCTTTTTCCTTGAAGTATGGCTCTTACCGTTTCACCTGGAGCTTTAAATAAACCTGCAATGGTTTTAACAAATGGAGCATCCCAATTAATGGCTGAACTCAAAAAATCTTGAATAATGTCTCTAAAAGTAATTCTTGGTAGATGCAAACGTTGTCCGCAATTTGGACAAAAGTTTAAGCTTTCTGATACTTCGTAATTACAATTAAGACAAGTTATTTTTGAATTCTCAACTGACTCCATTTTCCAAAGAAAGTAATTTCTAAGAAGAGTTTTACACCTTTGTAAGTTGAATTCATGGAATGACCAATAATTACAATACTCTTGCACCTTTTTATCAACTAATAAGTCGATTGGTTTTTGGAAAAAGCTTGCTCAATGCTCAATACTGTTTTCTTTCGAAACTAAAGGATGCCAATTCTATATTGATACTTGGCGGAGGAAGTGGAGAATTTTTACCGAGATTATTAGAAATTAATCCGCTTGCAAAAATCGACTACATTGAACCTTCAGAAAAAATGATAAAGCTTTGCAAAAAAAATCTATCTGACTTTCAATTAGATCTGCTGCAATTTCATCAAACCACATTTCAAGATTTTAGTCACCAAAGTAATAAGTATGATGCAGTATTATGTTTTTTCTTTTTGGATTTATTTCCTGAATCAAAAACCGCAACGATTATTCAAGAGTTATATGACCAACTTCATGATTCAGGCCGATTTTTTGTTGCTGATTTTCACGAACCCAAATCGATTAAAGAGCAAATAGCAGCCAAATTGATGTTTTCTTTTCTAAAAATCTCTACAAATATAGAGAACAAGCAACTTTACAATTTGCATCCAATATTAAACCATTCAAAGCTTAAACTCATAGAAGAAAAGCAATTTTCAAAAGGCTTTGTATTTTCTTCAGTTTGGAAAAAATCAGCAACTTAATTCTTTGGCATAGCAATTGAATAATTCAGTATCTTCAACAAAAATTTTAACGAAATGAAAAAACTATCTATGATTCTTTTCTGCCTTGGTCTTACATTGGGTGGATTTTCGCAAGAAGAAATTTCAGGAGTAACCCCTCCTTCTACTTTAAAAGTGGGTGACAAGTCTTTAAGTTTTAACGGAGCTGGCTTGAGAGAAAAGCTGTTTTTAGACCTTTATGTTGGGACTTTATACTTAGAAAGTAAAAGCAAAGATGGAAAGGCAGTTATGAATGCCGACAAAGCCATGAGCATTACCATAGACATTGTTTCAGGTTTGATTAGCAGCGAGAAAATGATTACAGCAGTAGATGAAGGTTTTGAAAATTCTACCAAGGGAAATACAGCTCCATTAGCAGATAAAATAAAAACCTTTAAAAATGCTTTCAAAGAAGAAATCACAAAAGGAGACCATTATGAAATCAGCTATCTTCCCGGAAAAGGAACCATGGTTTCAAAAAATGGCAAACTCATCACCACCATAGAAGGTTATGAGTTTAAAGTGGCTTTATTTGGCATTTGGTTTTGCGATGAGCCTGCTGACGAAGATTTAATGGAAGGAATGCTTGGCTTAGACTAAGCCGCAGGTTTTTCCGCTTTTCGAGATTGAGCAGGAGGTTGAAACATACCTTCTGCTTTTTTTATGAATTGAATATTGCTGATTTGTGCTTCTCCTAACAATTTATTCAACTCTCCTTTCTCGTTCCATGTCCAAAAATTCCATTGCGTAGCAAATGGAATTCCGTCCACTTCGGTGTAAGCTTCATAGGTAATAGCATGTGGGTCGCTTTCCGCAGCTTCTGTCGTTTTTCCATAAGTTACAATATATGCTAAAGCTGCTAATAATTTACTCTCCTGATCTTGATAAACGACGTACCAATCGTCTGGACTATCTCCTACCCCACTTTCAAAGCTTAATTTCAATGCTGAAAAGGCTGTTCCATTTAAGTTTTTAGCACCCATGTATTCATGTTTTGCACCAGGATCATTCAACTTATATGGGGCTGCAAAAAAATACGACCATGTCAACACATCAAATCTCGTTTTCTCATAAGCCATGGTATCTGGAAACAAATAAGCATCTTCA
>CAJXFJ010000082.1 GCA_913052515.1 uncultured Flavobacteriales bacterium
TTTTTTAAATTGTTATTTATGAAGAAGATATATAGTTTTCTATCGTTGTTTATTATCGCATTATTGGGGTTTTCTCAATCGATTGGAATTTACAATAAAAGTGGAGTTTCAATCATTGATGATACAATTACCATAAATCATCAGTTAGATACTGTAAATCCCCTTCCATATATTGAAGAGAAAGATTTTGCAGACGTTGTAAATGAGTCTTCAGGAACTATGGAAATAAAAGTAGCTAGACATGAAGTTCAAATTATTCAAGGAACTTCAGATTATTTATGTTGGGGAGCTACTTGTTTTGCTGCACAAAATGCAGGAACTAATCCGGTATGGTTTCCAGACGATAAGTCTGTAGTGAATGCAGGTGATACGGCTGGTAAAGCGTTTGGAACTTATCCACTTCAAGTATATTTTGTTCCAAATAATAATGTAGGTACTGTGGTTTATCGATATGAATTTTATGATGCGAATAACCCTTCCAATTCTTCTTCGGTTTACATTAAGTATAATATAGAATATTTACCTGCTTTTGGATTATTTGATCAATTTGGAAATAGCTTAATTGATGAAACATTAACTTTCTGGGTGCCTTTGGATACCGTAAATCCACTTCCATATTATGAATATAAAGATTTTGTAAGCATCGTAAATCAATCTGGAACCAGTAAAACCATCAAAGTTGCTAGGCACGAAGAGTCAATTATTCAAGGAACTTCAGATTATTTATGCTGGGGAGCTACTTGTTTTGCTGCTCAAACAGCAGGCTCAAATCCGGTTTGGTTACCCAATGATGAGCTAGTTGTTCAATCAGGAGATACTGCTGGGAAAGCCCCTGGAACTTATAATCTTCAAATATATTTTGTTGCTAACAACAAAGTAGGAGAGGCAGTATATCGATATGAATTTTATGACGCCAATAATGCACAAGAGTCTAGCTCAATAAAAATTAAACATAGTATTACTTACTTATCTTCAAACCATGAAATCAAAAATCAAGGATTTGAATTTAGTTTGTTTCCAAATCCTGCTAGTACACATAGTTTTGTTAAGCTTGATGGGAATTTAGAAGGCTATGATTTAGAGATTTTAGTTCACAATATTTTAGGTCAAGAGCAGGATCGGATTACCGTTCAGAACTACCAAGAAAGAATTAAACTAAATCATGAGGACTTAAAGCCGGGTGTTTACTTTGTAAGCGTTGTAAACAACGGTGAATATATTGACTCAAAAAGATTGGTTGTCCGATAAAATATGGTTGTAAAAGTTGGAAAAAGGAGAATGATTTTCATTCTCCTTTTTTATTTAAAAGTTTTTTGACCACGATAGGAACTCCTACGGATGCAACTTCTTTCACCAAAGTCCAATTTGAATCAAAATCTATTTCTGGAATGTTAGGGTCTATAAGAAAAGCGGGATTTTGTTTTGGAAAATAATGAGCAATATTTGCCGCAGGATAAACGCTTAATGAAGTGCCAATTACAAGTAAATACTTAGCGTTGATTAATTCTCTTATGGCTTTGTCCATCATGGGAACTTCTTCTCCAAACCAAACTACATGTGGTCTCAATTGAAAACCCTTCTCGCACTGGTCTCCTAATTTGATGTCCCTATTGGTTTTATAAATTAAGTTCGAATATTTTTCACTCCTTACTTTGTTAAGTTCACCGTGTAAATGAATGACATTTGAAGAACCTGCCTGCTCATGTAAATCATCAATGTTTTGGGTAATTACAACTACTTCAAATTGCTTCTCTAATTCCACTAAGGCAAAATGAGCAGGATTAGGTTCAACTTGTTGTAACTGATTTCTTCGCATATTGTAAAATCTTAACACCATTTCTGGGTCCTTTTTCCATGCTTCAGGCGTAGCAACTTCTGTTACCTTATGATTTTCCCATAAACCATTATTGTCTCTAAAAGTTTTCAGGCCGCTTTCAGCGCTAACTCCAGCACCACTGAATATGATTATTTTTTCCTTTTTTGGGGTATGCATCTTGTCTTAATTTACTATCAAATGTTCAAGGCTTATTGATTAAATTTACCTGCCTTAAATTTAACCATATGGCCGATTCCCGAAAACAAATAGAAGCACTAGATTACCATTCTGATGGAAAACCTGGGAAAATAGAAGTTAGACCTACAAAACCTTACCATACTCAACGCGATTTAGCATTGGCTTATTCTCCGGGAGTTGCGGAGCCATGTAAAAAAATAGCAGAGGATAAAGATTTGTCTTATAAATACACGGCAAAAGGCAATTTGGTGGCCGTTATCTCAAATGGAACGGCAGTTCTAGGACTTGGAGATATAGGACCAGATGCATCAAAACCGGTGATGGAGGGGAAAGGATTGCTGTTTAAAATTTTTGCAGACATTGATGTTTTTGATATTGAAGTAGATCAAACCAATGTTGACGATTTTGTGAAAACGGTTAAAGCCATTGCACCAACCTTTGGTGGAATTAATCTGGAAGATATAAAAGCACCAGAATGTTTTGAGATTGAGAATCGATTAAAAAAGGAATTGAATATTCCAATAATGCACGACGATCAGCATGGAACGGCTATTATTTCTGCTGCTGCCATGCTCAATGCTTTGGAGTTAGCAGACAAAAAAATTGAAGATATTAAAATCGTTGTAAATGGAGCTGGGGCTTCAGCTATGGCTTGTATCGATTTGTATGTTGCCTTGGGAGCATCAAAGAGCAACATTGTTATGCTTGATAGTAAAGGAGTTATTCGAAAAGATAGAACAGACCTCAATAAATACAAAAAAAATTACGCGACTGAACAAGACCTTCACAATCTTAATGATGCTGTTCAAGGTGCCGATTTGTTTTTAGGGCTTTCTAAAGGAAATGTGCTTACCAAAGAAATGGTCCAGTCAATGGCTGAAAACCCAATCGTATTTGCACTTGCAAATCCCGACCCTGAAATACCTTACAAAGAAGCCATGGCTGCGCGCAAAGATATTATAATGGCTACAGGACGGTCGGATCATCCAAATCAAGTAAACAACGTATTAGGTTTTCCATTCATTTTTAGAGGAGCTCTAGATGTTAGGGCAACCACTATTAATGAGGAAATGAAGATGGCTGCAGTAAAGGCAATTGCTGAAATTGCAAAAGAACCTGTTCCTGAAGAAGTGAATGAAGCATACAGTTCTCGGAACCTATCGTTTGGTCGAGATTTTTTAATTCCAAAGCCTATGGACCCACGCTTACTTATGGCAATTGCTCCCGCTGTGGCAAAGGCTGCAATTAAGTCTGGGGTGGCCCAAAAAGAAATAACAGATTGGGGGCTCTATAAGTTGGAATTGAGTACCAGACTTGGCCTCGATAATAAGCTAATGAAAAACATGACTGAGCGAGCTGGTAGAAAGCCTCAACGTGTTGTTTTTGCAGAAGCCGACAATTATAAAGTGCTTAAAGCAGCTCAAGTTGTTAAAGATGAGAGTATTGCCATTCCTATTTTGCTTGGAAACAAAAGTAGAATCGAAGGATTAATTGAAGAGTTTGGAATGGAACTTCAAGGGGTGGAAATTATTGACCCCAAAGATGAGAGCTTAAGAGAAAAAAGGTATCAATTTGGCGATGTGTTGTTTGAAAAACGGCAAAGGAGAGGAGTTACTCAATACGAGGCACGACATAAAATGCGAGACCGAAATCATTTTGGGGCTATGATGTTGGAGCAAGGTGAAGCAGATGCCTTTATTAGTGGAATAACTAGAAATTATCCGGAAACCATACGGCCAGCATTGCAAATAATTGGAACGCAAAAAGGGGTCAATAAAATTGCTGGAATGTATATTTTAATCACCAAAAATGGACCAGTCTTTTTTGCGGATACAACTATTAATGTAAATCCAAGCGCGAGAGATCTTGCAGATATCACTTTATTAGCTGCAAAATCAGTTGAGCGTTTAAAAATAAAACCAAGAATTGCTTTGCTGTCTTTTGCTAACTTTGGCTCTACCGACTTTGAAGAATCAAAGAAAGTTCGAGACGCTGTAAAGATTTTGCATGAAGAGCATCCATCATTAGTGGTTGATGGAGAGCTTCAAGCCAACTTTGCCTTGAGTAAGGAACTGATGAAAGAAAAGTTTCCATTTTCTAAATTGGTGAATAAAAAGGTGAATGTGCTTATTTTTCCAAATCTATCAGCAGGAAATATTGCTTACAAATTAGTACAAGAAATGGGAGAAACTGAAGCCATTGGGCCAATTCTATTGGGCTTGAATAAATCAGTGCATATTTTACAATTGGGAAGTAGCGTGAGAGAAATCGTAAATATGGTTACCATTGCAGCGGTAGATGCTCAAACCAGAACTAATAAATAATGATAGCATATTTAAACGGTCGCTTAGTAGAAAAAAGCCCAACATTTGTAGTTATTGATGTAGCTGGTATTGGATATCATGTTTTTATTTCATTAAATACTTTTTCGAAGCTTCCACAAGAAGAAAGTTGTAAGCTTTACACAGAATTAGTTGTGCGTGAAGATGCACAATTGCTTTATGGCTTTATAAATCCTGCCGAAAAAGAGTTGTTTCAATTATTGACTTCAGTTTCTGGGGTTGGTCCATCTACAGCTATGATGGTTTTATCAGCAGGAGATTCAATGGAAATACAAGAAGCAATAATAACTGGCGATGTAGCTTGGTTTAAAGGAGTAAAAGGAATTGGGCCAAAATCAGCCCAACGGATAATAATAGATTTGAAAGATAAAGTTGCTAAGGTAAATCTTGATTCAGATAATTTAACCTTTAAGGACAATACCCTTAAAGATGAAGCGTTATCTGCTTTGGTTATGCTCGGCTTTAATAAAAATAAAGCTGAAAAAGTAGTTAGTAATATTCTTCGTTCAAATCAAAACCTCAGTGTTGAGGATGTCATTAAAAATGCATTAAAAGGCCTTTAGGTAATTTCTGTAAAGTAGTTTGGTAAATAGAAATCATCATATAAGCAGGCTATGGCTTTTTCTAATCCTGATGGGGGGATTGTTAAGCTCAGCTTCCGGCAAGTCAAATACTTGGCCGGATTTTGATTTTAATAAGGTTTATAATATTCAGCTTCCTGCAGATTCAACGGAAGATGATTCTAATGATGTAAAACTCATCTATCCATTTGATGATCGAAGTAATGAAGGTTTAAATGAAAACGAAAGTCCGTTATTCTTTGGAGACCCTTCCAATGTTGAAAAAGAGTTTGAGTATGACCCTGAATCTGGCGAGTATAATTACTATCAAAAAATAGGAGATAGAGATTTTAGAAGGCCAACCCAAATGACTTTAGAAGAGTATCTAGAGTATGATATGGAAAATAGTCAGCGGGATTTTTGGCGAAAAAAGGCTGCCGCAGAAACGCTAAATGAATCGCAAGGCTTTAGGCCTCAATTAAATATTAAAGGAGAACTGTTTGACCGAATTTTTGGTGGAAACACTATTGATATACGCCCTCAAGGATCAGCCGAATTGTCATTTGGAGTAAATATTTCACGAAGAGATAATCCGATTTTACCTGAACGTCAAAGAAGAACCACCAATTTTGATTTTAACCAAAAAATTCAATTAAATGTAATTGGGAACATTGGTGAAAAGTTGAGAATTCAAACAAGCTACAATACAGAAGCAACTTTTGATTTTGAAAACCAAACCAAAATAGAATATACAGGTTACGAAGATGAAATTATTCAAAAAATTGAAGCAGGAAATGTGTCACTTCCACTTCAAAGTTCACTCATAACTGGAAGCCAAACCTTATTTGGTATTAAAACTGAACTTCAATTTGGAAGACTGAGGGTGACATCAATTTTTTCGCAAGAAAGAGGAGAAAAAAAGGAAATCAATATTACAGGCGGCGCTCAAGTACAGGAGTTTGAAAAGTCAGCTTCTGAGTATGAGGAAAATAAGCACTACTTTTTATCTCATTTGTTTAGAGAGAGTTATGAATCAAATCTTGCAAACCCACCACGAATTACATCAAGAATAAATATTACAGCAGTAGAGGTTTATATTACCAATACACAAGGGTCTTTTAATAATACACGTAATATTTTAGGTTTTACAGATTTGGGTTCAGATAGAAGAATATACAATCCAGCTGTTGTTAATAGAACGTATCAAAACACTGATGGAAATCGAGTAGCCGATAATAATGTCAATGATTTATATGCCAACTTAAGTGGAGGGTTTAGTCAAGCAGGCCAAATTCGAAACTTTAACAATGCCGATCAGATTTTACAATCCGAAGGACTACAAAGTGGTTCTGATTATGAGAGACTAGAAAATGCAGTCTTGTTATCACCTAATGAGTATGTTTTGAATCCTGAATTGGGTTATATATCATTAAACAGAACCCTGAACCCTCAAGATGTTTTAGCGGTTGCCTATCGATATACTTACAATGGTAAAGTGTATCAGGTTGGTGATTTATCTACCGACGGAATTGATGGCCAAGAAGCGCTTTATTTGAAGTTGTTGAAAGGAACCATTATAGATCCAACTTTGCCAAGTTGGGATTTAATGATGAAAAACGTTTATTCATTGGATGCATTTAATGTTAGCCAAGAAAATTTTCAATTTGAAATTTGGTATCTAAATGAATCAACGGGTGTAGAAATTCCATATTTCCCCGAAGGAAAACCAGAAGGCAAGCCTTTGATTCAAACCTTAGGTCTTGACCGAATTTCCGTAGTAAATGATCCACAAGCAGATGGTTTGTTTGACTTTATTCCCAATGTGACTATTAACCCACAAAATGGACGTATTTACTTCCCTGTTCTAGAGCCTTTTGGCGATTATTTAAAATCTCGATTCGATAATCAGAATTTAGCTACAAAGTATGCCTACGATTCACTTTATACAACCACTAAAATACTTGCCCAACAAGATGTAGATCACAATAGGTTTACATTCCGAGGAAGATATCAGTCAAGCTCAGGATCAGAAATTTCTTTAAATACATTCAACATTCCACAAGGCTCAGTTACAGTTACGGCAGGTGGGG
>CAJXFJ010000083.1 GCA_913052515.1 uncultured Flavobacteriales bacterium
TTTACTAGAGCAAAAATTTTTCCTTGTTGATCACAATTTGAATTATACCGATAACTATCACATACCAATAATCCATAATGAACCGAGGGAGTAGGTTAAACACATCTTGCCCAATGCCATCTGTATAAAACAAGTCAGCGGTGGTGCGCTTAAAAGTGAATTTGTAATACTCAAAATCCATGCAATTAAACACAATGGCTAATGTATTCGATAGGTGAAAAAGGACTTTTCTGAGTTTACTATTGGGTCTGAAATCAACGAATAAACTCAGCAGAAAGGGAGCGTATAAAATGGTGATGGTCATCCAATCAAATCGGATTCCTCCCCAAAGATGCATCAATTTTAGATGTCCGAAATAGGAATAATTGAAGGTGAAAAAGAGCAATCGACAAATGCTAAAAAGTAGCATAGCAATAGCCATTTTAGCTAATGCGTATTTAATATTAGCGACTATTTGCCTCATACGGTCAAAAATAGTGAAGTGCAATGATTCAAAGCGTTTATTAACCTTCTTTAGTAGTCTTTTTCTGATTTTTGGACTTCTGCATTTCCATTAAACCACAATCGTCGCAATTGTGAGATTGGCTTTGTTTTCTAAAATAACGAAGCAAATACAAAATGGCAAGTAACACAAGCAGAGCAACCATTATTTCTTGCCAATTAAAGCTGTTGAAAAGTCCACTCATTGCAAGGGTAAAATTAGGCTTTAAAGTATAAATTTGACTTCAAATCAAGCAATTTGCCTATCTATGTTTCAGTACGACCGTAGCACCTTTACCAACGAACACTTAATTGATTTATACAAGAAAGTTCTTCTTCCGAGAATGATAGAGGAGAAGATGCTCGTTTTGCTTCGCCAAGGTAAAATATCGAAATGGTTTTCAGGAATTGGGCAAGAAGCCATTTCAGTAGGAGCAACAGCTGCATTGCAAGCCGATGAATACATTTTACCCATGCATCGAAATTTGGGTGTTTTCACTGGAAGGAATGTACCATTAAATCGCTTGTTTAAACAATTCCAAGGCAAACCGAATGGCTACACCAAAGGTCGTGATCGCTCATTTCATTTTGGTGTACCTGAGCATCATATTGTAGGTATGATATCTCATTTGGGCTCTCAATTGGGCCTAGCTGATGGTATTGCCCTTGGGAAAAAATTGAAAGAGGAAGGGAAAGTCACTTTAGCTTTTACAGGTGATGGTGCAACATCGCAAGGAGATTTCCACGAATCTTTGAACGTGGCAGCGGTTTGGGATTTGCCAGTCATTTTTATCATTGAGAATAACGGTTATGGTTTATCAACTCCATCTTCTGAGCAGTTTCGCTGCAAGCAATTTATAGATAAAGGCATTGGTTATGGCATGGAAGCCCACCAAGTAGAGGGAAACAATTTACTTGAAGTGCATCAAAAAATGCTGGAATTAGCCGCTTCCGTAAGAGAGAATCCTCGTCCAATTTTGCTAGAATGCATGACCTTTAGAATGAGAGGACACGAAGAAGCCTCAGGAACGAAATATGTTCCGAAAGAATTGTTTGAGGAGTGGGAGAAAAAGGATCCGGTTAGCAATTATCAAACTTATTTGTATTCCATTGGAATCTTAACCGAAACGCTTGAACAAGAAATAAGAGCTGGTTTTAAACAAGAAATCGAAGCGGCTTTAAAAGATGCCTTTGAAGAAGAAAGCATAAATGCAGATACTGAAACTGAGTTACAAGATGTGTACGCTCCTTTTGATTTTGTAGCCCAAAAAGCAGGAACGCAAACCAAAGAGCTTCGCTTGATTGATGCAGTTGCGGATGCTTTGGATTTAGCCATGGAAAAGCATGATGACTTGATTTTAATGGGGCAAGATATTGCCGAATATGGAGGTGTTTTTAAAGCGACAGAAGGATTGTTAGAGAAATACGGCAAAGAGCGAGTTAGAAATACACCATTGTGTGAAGCGGCAATTGTTGGAACTTCTTTGGGCTTATCAATTAACGGACAAAAGGCCATGATGGAAATGCAGTTTGCCGATTTTGTATCTGAGGGCTTTAATCAGATTGTAAATAATTTGGCTAAGATTCATTGGCGGTGGGGGCAAAATGCCGATGTGGTAGTGCGTATGCCTACAGGTGCAGGCGTAGCCGCAGGACCGTATCATTCGCAAAGCAATGAAGCATGGTTTACACACATTCCAGGATTAAAAGTGGCGTATCCATCCAATCCAACTGATGCCAAAGGCTTGTTGTTAACCGCTTTTGAAGACCCAAATCCGGTCATGTTTTTTGAACACAAAGCCTTGTATCGTAGCATCAATGAAGAAGTGCCAGAGGGATATTATAATCTACCATTTGGGCAAGCGAATTTAGTTGCAGAAGGGGAGAGGATTTCTATAATTACTTACGGTATGGGCGTGCATTGGGCAAAAGCGATTTGTGCAGAAATGGATCTTCATGCAGATATTCTCGATCTACGAACATTGGTTCCTTTAGATTGGAACAGCATTTATGAAAGTGCGAAAAAATGTGGAAGAGTTTTGGTACTCCATGAAGACACTTTATTTGGTGGAATAGGCGGTGAAATTGCTGCTGGAATTAATGAACATTGTTTTGAATACTTAGATGCTCCTGTAAAACGCTTGGCTTCTTTAGATACACCAGTGCCATTTGTTAAAGAGTTGGAAGATAACTTTTTGCCTAAAAAAAGACTGAAAGAGACGATTGAGAGTTTATTACTTTACTAGCGTAAAGGGATGAAAGCTAAAAGACAAAAGCTGAAAAGTAGAAGAGAGGAAGAGTTAAAAAGATTAAAGCTAAAGGACAAAGGTTAAAAGTAGCTTAATGACAACAAATCCTTTATCCTTTCTCTTTCATCCTTAGTCATTATTTTAAAAAGCGCAGCTTTTTAAAATAATACACTCATTAAATCATCCACTGTCATTTTGTGGAAATAGGCGTCAATATTGATGCTTTCTAACTTTTTACGTAATACCTCTTGGTCGTGTTGGCTACCTTTTAACAGTTCTTCAAATTCAGATATGTCTTTTGTGCCAAAGAAGTCGCCGTAAATCTTGGCTTCTTCTATAATGCCGTTGTTCACTTCCAAATTCATTTCAAGCGTTCCACCTTGGGTTCTTATTCCTTGTTGAAAGTTATATTTTGGAGAATGACCATAATTCCAATCCCAAGTCGCGTATTTCTCATCCCTTAATTTTTGAATGGCTCTCAAATCTTCTTCAGTAAATTCATACATGCGACAATCATCATGAGTCTCCACAATATGATTCATAATTCTTTGTGTGAATTCATCAAGACTGATTTTTTCGTTCAAATGCTCAGATACATTCGTTACCCTTTTGGGAATTGATTTTACCGCTCTGTCTTTGTATTTAAGTGGGTTAATTTTTAAGGCACCGCTTACATCTTTCATTTCTGAAGAAAATAAGATGGTACCATGATGCAATACCTTGTTTTTAAACACATGTTCGGCATTTCCTGAAAATTTCTTGCCATCAATGGTTATGTCGTTTCTACCTTCAAATTGGGCATCAACTCCAAGGTTTTGCAAAACATCGATAATTGGTTTTGTATAGCGTTTAAAATCGACAACTTCTGTATTCTCTCCAGTTCGAGTAAAGCTAAAGTTTAAGTTTCCTAAATCGTGATAAACGGCACCACCACCCGATAACCTTCGAACGACTTTAATGCCATTCTTCTTTACATAATTCACATTGATTTCTGCCAAGGTATTTTGGTGTTTTCCAACAATTATGGCATTATCATTTCGCCAAAGCATAAAGCAATCTTCTTGGATATGCTTGAAGATATATTCATCGGTTGCAATGTTAAAATAGGGATCGGTAGATTGATGTAGAATACAGAGCATGTTACTTTTTTTGCAAAAGTACTACCAAGCTTCGCATTGTATCAATTATTGATTATGAGAATCATTCGAAGTATTTAAATTTGGAATACTATCTCCTTTACATTTTACCAACTCTGTTCTAACATTTAGCAATTGGGCTTCGGTAGCATTTAGCTTTACTTTGAGTTCATTAAACTCTTCGAGGCTTACAGCAGAAGTATTTTCTTTTGGTTTTTTACAGTTTGAACAAGCCGCTAAAAGGCTAAAACTAAAAAGACAGATAGCTAAATATTTTTTCATTGGTCGTAATTTAAAGTTTCTTTTAATTGCTGTGCAGCAGCTTTGTTTTCATCCAAATTTAATGAAGATAAGATTTGTTCCTTCTCCTTAGAAGTTAAATGCCAACTTAAGGAAATGTATTGCTCGTAGCTTTTGTTGAGCTGAAATGGAATAATTTCAAATTCTCCTGAATACCATTGAGAGGCGTATTCTAACAATTCATCATTGTTAAAATCTTGTACTTGAAACCAATTGCCGTATAAACTTCCAAAAGGGGAGAGTAATTGGTCTGAAATGCTTCTTTTTCCTTTGTTTTTAATGTAAGCTCTGTTCGATTTTAAATCGTCTCTAATTTGCAGAAGTACAATTCCGGAGGTATTTTTTTCTAACCAATCTTTCAAATGAAAAATATATTTCAAGGTGCTTTTTATGCCAAAATTGTCTCTTAAGCCAGAGTCAAAAACTTCAATCTGTGGGTCAGAGGGTAAGTTAATGGTTGGCATGATGTAAGGAAAAGAAGCATTCATTCTTAAAACTGTAGAAAATCGTGTATTTCTTGGATTATTGTCTTTGAAAAGTCTGAGGTATTCAACATTTTCTTTTAAATAAGCATCTTTATTTGAGCTTGAAGTCATGAAGGCCATAGGCAAGTTAGAAATCAGTAATCTTCGGCTATCGTTTACAATAGAAGGAGTAAACAACATCAAAGGAATTTCAGCATTAAGCTCTGCTTCGTAATAACTAGCTAGTGGCTTGTCAAAATGATGATTGGTATACTGATTCAAAGTCTTTTCAAACATATACCCTCTGTCTTTCCAGTATTTTTTACCTTCATATTCAAAGCGTTGTGTTCTAATTAGCATGTCATTAACTGCGAGGTTAAAGAAAACCGGATTCAAGATGTCTTGAGCTAAGTGAAATCGATTATCCGATGAATCGTTTTGATGGAGTTGATTTTTCCATTTTAACTCTCGGTAATAGGCGCTTCCAATCATTCCTCCAGAAGAACCATTCATTAAAATGCAGTGCTTAAAAAGCTCTCCTTGACTTAAACTATCCAAGTGTTTTAAGGCAATAAAAGACCAAAACATGGCTCGGCTTCCACCTCCGCTTGCTGTAATGAAAACAGCTTTTGGCTTTTTTACAGGATGGCTTGTATTTTTAATTTGCCAAGTGTTTAATCTTTTCTCATGTAGCTGAATATCTTCTTGAATCAGTTCAGGAGATAGATTTGCTTTTGTTAAGTACTTGGCTTTGCTGCTGTAATCTAAACCAATGGCTTTACTCTCGTAGTAAATGGTATCAAACTTTGAGAGTTGATTAATGCCGATGAGAAGGATTAAAATAACCACCCATGTCCAACCTCTCAACCACGAACGCATGGCAGAAGTAATCATGAGTAACATGGTGAAAAGTAAAGTTAGCGTAGCAGCTGCAGGAATTATGAAAACTGGGTTTTCTCTAAAGAGGCCCAATATTAAAATGGAAACAATGACCAATAATTCAAAAAGAGAGGCATTGATATGGTTTTGTCTAAACACTTGAGAAAGCATGTGTTGACTGTAATGCCGATATGGTCGTGTCTTTTTAAGTCTAATCGAAAATCCAATGTAAGAATCAACACGCCAACTTTTGGTATCGCTTTCATGCAGTTTGTACCAATCTTTCTCCGATTTATTAAGTAATTGTTTGGCAGGTTCTCCTTTCTTGGTATCTGAGCTTACTACCTTGGCTAGCTCTTTTCCAAAAAGCTTTTCAAAGTCTTTATTGGTGGCCATAAAGTAGACCATAGAGAAGACAATAAAAATAAAATAACCACCTAAAAAGCCAAGTATACGGTAAAGACTTTCTCCGCTTGTAAATCCTTCATTTTGGGTTAAGAATTGAAATGCTTGAACACCATAAGCACCAATAAAGAGCAATGGCAACAAAGAATTGTTGATGCAGTATTTAAAGAACGGTTTTGAAAGTGTCGCCAAAAATGGAAAACGAAATCCATTCATGATGTAGGAAGAAATGTTGAACGACATCACAAAACCACCTAATGCAAATCCCAAAATAAAATAACTAGAAAAGCTTAGTTTGCCTAAATATTCAGGAGCAAGAAAGAGCAACGGTAGCCCGTATTTATTCCCAATTTGCTGATAAATAAGCAAGAAAAAAAGTAGCCAAAAGAGTAAAAGTTGATGATTCTTTTTCAGGTGCACAAAAAGCAATTGAAAGGGGAAAAAGTAAATTATCCGTTGCCAAATTGTTCTATGATCTTCTTGCTTTTTATGCATACCCAATTTTACTGCTTCTATTTTGATTGTAAGCTTTGTTCAATATGTTTTTATTCTATAGTTAAAGACTACTAAATAGGAATTATTGTTGCATAAAAAAGCCCTCGCGATGGCGAGGGCTGTCTTGCAAAAAGAATAACTAACCACTTTCCGACTATTGCAAGATGAGCTTGCGATATTTTGTGTCGTTTGCAAGACGTAAGAAGTAAATTCCTCGACTCAGGGCGTCTAAGTCGATTTGATTTTTTCCAAGTTGAATAGGCTCAGAGTAAACCACTTTACCAGTCTGGTTGTAAATAATAAGGGTAGAATTTTCTTTAGCTTCGACAAATAGTTGGTCTTTTACAGGATTTGGATAAATCTTAAACGAAGATTCGGTGTTATTCTCCTCTAAACCAATTGGAAACCAAGGTATGCAAGCCGAAGTGTCAGTACAAGCTGATGTGGCATCTGTAATGATGGCTGCATAATTTCAAGATCAACCCAAGCAAAAGCTCTTGGTATCAAGATGGGAGAACCTTATTTTAAAGCTAAAGATATAATTGTTAAAAATAAAGTTTATGTTTTTTCTTCAAACTATTCT
>CAJXFJ010000084.1 GCA_913052515.1 uncultured Flavobacteriales bacterium
CGTATTGTAGACCGCATTAAATCTGATTTTAAGCGAGTTGAAAAAGTGTGGGTGAAAGTGAGTAAATATAATCCACCTATTTCCGGTGAAGTAGAAAAGGTGAGTGTGGTGATTGAAGCATAGTATTTTGAAAACTAGCTGAATTCAAGGCAACAGTTTAAAAGGTTCAATAGTCTTATATTTAGACTATAAAGTAGACTATTGAATAGTTATAAAGTAATACTCCTTTTATTTCTTAGCACTTTTGCAATTAATTCCTTTTCTCAGGAAAGTAATAAATCTCTTTTTATAGAGGGTGTTGTTTCTGACTCAGGAAATGCCTTGCCTTTTGCTACCGTTTATAACCATTCTGATAAAAGTGCCACAATAACCAACCATGAGGGCTATTTTGAACTTGAGATAAGTTCTTGGAGTGATACTGTGTTGGTTTCATATGTGGGATATAAAACGAAAAAAATTAACTTTTCTGAAAATAGGAATAAATACAACATTGAACTAAAAGCAGCTTCCGTTGACATAAGAACGGTAACGGTGTTTCCAAAGGATTATACTTCGATTTATAATTTGCTTGAAAGTTGCAAAAACAAAAGAAGCAGAAAAAAGAAAGAATCTAAATCATACTACCAGTTAAAAAGCTATATAGATAATCAGCAAATAGAATTAGTTGAAGCTTTTTTTAATGCTACAGTTTATGGATATGATCTTTTAGACATGAAGTTGAAGTGCGGACGAGTTGGTTTGAGAAAAAAAGAAAAGTCTTTTTTTGGATCCTTAGAAACCTCGAAGTCGATTAATCATCATAAGCTCTTTTTCTCATCTCAAAACTTTCCAGCAAGTCCATTAGAATTCAATGCAAAAAGAATGAAGCGGAAGTTTTACTTAGAGCTAGAAGAAACATATTTAGATGAAAATCAAGATTCAATTTTTGTGGTTTATCTATTTCCTAAGAAGAATAAAGATGAAATGTTTTTTTGCAGAGCATGGATAAATGCTACTGATACTTCACTTTTAAAAGTAGAGTTGCAAGGAAGCGATCTTGATATTTTTCCCTTTATGCCAATTTATGAAGACGATTATTTGTCTAGTAAGAATTTGACTATGACAAAAACCTTTAAAACCATCGATGAAGAGAGCTTTTTTGAACAAATTTACTTTGAATACGATTTCAATTACCACAAGAATGGTGAAAATGGTTACCGAGTGAAAACAGAAGCTATATTGTACAATTATGATTTTCAAACCCCTTTTTTCATTCCTTTCTATGGATTTAAGTCCAAAGGCTTAACTGATTATCAAATGCTTGGTGCAATACCCTACAATCAGTTTTTTTGGGAGTATAACGATGAACTAAAGTTGAATGAAAAATATGGTCTTAATCAAGCCTTTATGAATGATTCTAATACTGTCACAAATTATAACTATTTAGAAAAGCAATCTAGCTTGAATCAACTTTTCAGCTATCCGCTATATCAATGGTCTAATAAGCGATTTGGATTTAAAGAATTCCCTAAACAGACAGCTTATATAGAAGGAGAGCCTGACTATCAACTTTTCGGAGGAATCTTTTTAGACTACAATCATTATGAAGACTCTATTAATCTATTGACAGCCAGTGTTTTTGATGCATATACAAGTTATTATCGATATTATATTACCCCTGCTGCAAATTGCTTTTTCAACATTTACTTTGATTTAATAGAATCAAGAAGAAGAAAGTTTGAAAGAGTAGTAAAGGAGGAAACCATGTCAGAAAAGGAGCTGAAAGCCTTTTACGAAATGCAGAGTGAACAATTAATGGAAGAATTAAAAACCTATGAATTAGAAGTTGAAAGGGGACGGAATAGCGAGAAGTTTAGAGTATGGAATCACGAAATACTAAATAATTTAAGTATTGATAATATCTCAATATTTCAACTGGAGCAAAGAGATTGAGAAAGAATCTTGATTTAGCCAAGCTTTTGCTTAATTTTGACCTTCCTTTTTAGAAAAGGTCTCGTGGCCGAGTGGCTAGGCAGTGGTCTGCAAAACCATCTACAGCGGTTCGAATCCGCTCGAGACCTCAATACTTTTGAAACCCATCCGACAGGATGGGTTTTTTGTTTTCAGATTGAGCTTAAAGCTTGCTTTAAAGTGAAGTTTCTGAAAACAAAAAGAAGCACAAAGTGCTGTTTCAAAAGTATTGAAGCACCATTAATCGACAAAGGATGCCCGAAGGGAATCCGCTTTCTGTCAAGTTGATTTGTAAACAGAATCAGGTAAATAAAACAAACACTTTAAGTTTAATTTAAAAGTACTACCTGTCCGCCGAAATGAATTGAAGGATGGGCGAAGCCAATCCGCTAAAATAGAATAGACATCTTTATGAGTCGATTTTCAACTTTAAATACTTCAAACTATAAGTACTTTAAACTTCCTACTTTACCTTTGTTTCATGGCTAAAATTCTACTTATCGACAATTACGATTCCTTTACTTACAATCTCTACCATTATTTGGAAGAGCTGTGGGAAGAGGGGGTAGAAGTGGTTAGAAACGATGAGTTGGATTCTGTGAACTTTAATGAATTTGAAAAGGTGGTCATCTCTCCTGGACCTGGTTTACCCCAAGAGGCAGGACACTTAATGGCTGTTTTAGATAAGATTCAAAATTCCCATCAAATTTTAGGAATTTGTTTGGGCTTGCAAGCTATTGCTAAGTTGTTTGGCTATCAATTAAAAAATTTAGGAAAAGTGGTTCACGGACAATCAACTCCAATGAAAGTGTTGGACCCTAAAGCTGTTTTATTTCAAAACTTACCGCAAACATTTAATGTCGGACGTTACCATTCCTGGGTTATGCAAGTCAAAGAAAAAGGAGAGTTGAAAGTAACCGCCACCGATCTAGATGGAAATGTAATGGCCATACAACATCATAAACTTCCCATCCATGCGGTTCAATTTCATCCGGAAAGTGTTTTATGTGAGCATGGTAAAGAGATTTTGAGGAATTGGTTGTTATAATACGCCCCTGGTTTGTCTTGCTCTCGATACATTCCGACTTTGAGTCGGAACACTCGAGCTGACAAATCAGGGGCGCTATCAAGGATTTTAAGTATTTAAAACTTAAAACTTTAAATACTTAAAGCTCAAACTTAATTCCTTGTGCTAACGGAAGTTCAGTTCCGTAATTAATGGTGTTGGTCTGTCTTCTCATGTAAGCTTTCCATGCATCAGAACCAGACTCTCGTCCTCCACCAGTCTCTTTTTCACCGCCAAAGGCTCCGCCAATTTCTGCTCCTGAAGTTCCAATGTTTACATTGGCAATTCCACAATCAGATCCTTCAGCAGACAAGAAGGTTTCCATGTCGCGCATATTGGTTGTCATAATAGCAGAAGATAAACCTTGAACCACACCATTTTGTAAAGCAATGGCCTCATCTAAATCCGTGTATTTCATCATGTATAAAATCGGAGCAAAAGTTTCGTGCTGTACAATCTCCCATTCATTTTCTACTTCAGCAATTGCAGGTTTAACATAGCAACCAGATTCATAACCTTCACCTTCTAAAACACCACCTTCAACCAAAACATTTCCGCCGGCCTTTTTCACTTCTTCTAAAGCATTTAGGTAGTTGTTTACAGCATCTTGGTCAATCAATGGCCCAACGTGGTTCGACTCATCCAAGGGGTCACCAAGTTTAATTTGCTGATAAGCACTTACCAAGTTTTCTTTTACTTTATCATAAATGCTTTCGTGAATAATTAATCTTCTAGTAGAAGTACATCGTTGACCACAAGTACCTACAGCGGCAAACACAAGTGCTGGAATAGATGCTTTTAAGTCGGTTGATTCAGTTAGTATTACAGCATTGTTTCCACCTAGCTCTAAAAGTGATTTTCCTAATCTTTTTGCAACGGTTTGGGCCACAATTTTTCCCATTCTAATGCTTCCGGTTGCAGAAATTAAAGGCACACGAATGTCATTAGTCATCAATTCTCCAATCTTGTAATCACCTGTAATTAAACAGCTAATGCCTTCTGGAAGCTTGTTTTCTTGAAGTACTTCAGCAATAATGTTTTGACAAGCAATGCTGCAAAAAGGTGTTTTTTCAGAGCCTTTCCAAATGCAAACATCTCCACAAACCCATGCCAAAGCTGTATTCCAAGCCCAAACGGCTACCGGAAAGTTAAATGCAGAAATAATTCCAACAACGCCAAGTGGATGATATTGCTCATACATTCTGTGGTTGGGTCTTTCTGAATGCATGGTTAAACCATGAAGCATTCTAGATTGGCCAACAGCAAAATCACAGATATCAATCATTTCTTGTACCTCACCCAAACCTTCTTGGTAAGATTTTCCCATTTCATAAGAAACCAAAAGACCTAGATCTTCTTTCTTTTCTCTTAGTTTCTCACCAAACTGACGCACAATTTCTCCTCTTTGTGGTGCAGGCATTCTTCTCCATACTTTAAATGCTTCTTGTGCTTTTTGCACAACACTTTCGTATTGTTCTGGGGTAGTAGCATAAACACTACCAATAGAAGCACCATCAACAGGTGATTTTGATGCGATTAAGTCTCCTTTATTTTCTAACCAAGCTGAACCTGTTGAAGTTCCACTATGATTATCTGATAGCCCAAGAGATTCAAAGGCTTTTTTCACTTTCGGATTGTTGCTCATTTTATCAATTTAGTTTGAAAATTCTAATTTTTTCAAAGGTACTGGAAGCATTTACAAACTACAATGAACTGCCTTATTAATTGATAGATTAAGTTCATTTACCTACAGTATTTAATCAATAAATTCATCTCAATAAATAGATTTAGAAATAGCTTATAATACCGTCGAAATGTTTTTATCTTTGAAGAACAACTAAAGCCAAAGATTATGAAGCGGTTAATTATTTTCTCTTCACTCCTACTTTTTACAATTATACTTCACGCGCAGTTTATGGTTCCAGTATTTAATGAACCAATTAAACTTAAAAGCCTGAGTAATGAAGCAGAAGAGACAAAGCCATTGCCGTTTAATAATGGAAATGAGTTTTTATTTCATAGAATCTATTTAGATGAAAGTGGAGATGAAATTGAAGTAAAAGGAAAGGATATATGGTATTCTAAGGTTGATGAAGGAGCAACAAAAAAAATTGAGGATACTGCTTTTTACAAGAAAAAATGGCAAAGACCTTATCGATTATTTCGAGATGGTGAAGTAGAAGGCTTAAATGCGGTGTTCGGTATTTCTAAAGATGGTCTAACTATATATATGATTAACACCACCTTTACCAAAGATACTTTTGATCAAAAGATAGTCTCATTAGCTAGAAAAGGTAAAAATTCGTGGGAAAAGGAATACACATACATTGAGATTCCTGGTTTAATTCTGGATGGAAGAAGTGTTGATTTAACAATTCATGAGGATGAAGACGTGATTTTGGTAAGCATGGCTCCTACTCAAAATTCTTTGAACGAAGATCTATATGTCAGTTTTAAGAAAGCCAATGGAAAGTGGAGTTCACTAAAAAGTTTAGGAGAATCTATTAATACAAATCGATTTGAAATTTCACCTTTTCTAAGTAAGGATAAAAAAAGACTTTACTTCACAAGCAACGGCTACGATGGCTTTGGTGGTGGAGATATTTACATGAGTACGCGCTTAGATGATAGCTGGGAGAAATGGACCAGACCTATTAACCTAGGAGAGCCAATAAATTCTAAAGACTTTGATGCCTATTTTACCATAAGCGAAAAAGATGACATTTATTTTGTTTCAGATCGCTCTTCGGATTATTATGATATTTTTTATACCAAGTCAACAGGAAAGTATACCATACCTAATGTTGACTCTGTAGCTGGTGAGTTTTTGTTTAAACAATTAGCTGTTTCCGAGGCAGAACTAGAGGTTTATGATGTAAATGGAAATCTGATTCAATTAATTGTAACAGATGATGAGGGGAAATTTAACTTTATAAAGCTTGCCTCTGATGATGATTATGTGCTGAAGCTAGTATCGGAGGACAATACTCAACTAGTTGGTGGAATGCTATATTTATTAGATCAAAACGGAGAAAAGAAAAAGAGATATATACTTGCGGAAGATGGTGTTTTTAAGTCAGCAAGTAAAATGCTGAGTAAAGAATTAATACAAGGAGTTTATACCCTTAATAAAGAGCCTCAAGTTGCTTCTGTAATTCTATTCAAAGATGCAAATGACTTTGTGGTGGATTCAATAATAACGGATGAGAAGGGGCACTTTACTTATAAGCGCCTGAGTAATGATAGCGTCTTTACCATGAAGCCAAATGATTTAAATAATAAAGATCTTGCTTTGGCAGATTTGTATCTAACAAGTGAGAATGGGGAAAGAGTAAGAACGTTTGATTTGAGCGAAGGCTTTGCTGGAAAGGGCAAGCTGTTTTTAAAGAATTTGCCACTTGCTAATTCAGTTCTCAAGGTTTATGATGCAGATGGAAACTTGGTAGAGACTATAGTGACAAAAGCAGATGGTTCTTTTGCTTACAAAAAGCTTAACCTAGATGAAGATATTGTCATGAAGCTTGCCACGGAAGATGCTGATTTAGTAGGAGGTATTGTATACTTTGTTGATGCTTCAAACAATAAGAAAAGATTTTTCATTCAAGAGGGAAATAGCCTAGTTCACCCTGAAGCTTTTGGAAAAGAAACAGTATATGGAATGTTTAATTACAAGAAATTGCCCATGTCAAATGCAGCTTTGGAAGTTTTAGATCAAAACGGAATGCCAATCGATACCATTTACACTGACGAAAATGGGCTTTTCTCTTATGAAAAGATGAATTTAGATAAAAGCTATACACTTAGACCTTTGGGGCTTTCAGAGCAAAATTTAGTTGATCAAGAGATATATTTAACAGATAAAAAAGGAAATAAAACAGGAACCTCAACTAACACTAAAGACGGAGGTTTTGTATTTGTGGTAGTTGATGAAAGTAAAGTGGTTTCTTTAGACAGCAAACCAAAGA
>CAJXFJ010000085.1 GCA_913052515.1 uncultured Flavobacteriales bacterium
CCGTATTTTACAATACCTGCTTCAATCATCTCACGCATCAAGTCATTTCCTTCTCTGGTACGCTCACCAACACCTGCAAATACAGAAAGACCACCATGACCTTTTGCAATGTTGTTAATCAACTCCTGAATCAATACGGTTTTACCAACACCGGCACCACCGAATAATCCAATTTTACCACCTTTAGCATAAGGCTCAATCAAGTCAATAACTTTAATTCCTGTAAAAAGTACCTCAGTTGCAGTTGACAAATCTTCGAACTTTGGTGGCTCACGGTGAATCGACGATCCATTATCTTTTGACAATTCGCCAATACCATCGATAGCATCTCCAACTACGTTGAATAGTCTTCCTTTTATCTCATCTCCAATTGGCATTTGAATAGGAGCTCCAGTTGCTGTAACAGCTGCACCTCTTTGAAGACCTTCTGTAGAATCCATAGAGATGGTTCTTACGGTATCTTCACCAATGTGAGTTTGTGTTTCTAAAATAACTTTTTCACCACTAGGCTTAGTAACTTCTAGTGCATCCAAAATAGCAGGTAACTTTGAACCTTCAGCATCAAAGCTTACATCTACTACAGGACCGATAACTTGGGTAATTTTTCCAGAATTTGTTGACATTTCGTACGCGTTATATAAATAATATCTTGTCCAAATTTGGCTGCAAAAGTAGTGCTTTTTGCTATTCCCAAAAAGTTAAATGGCCTTTTTTTATTTTCCTATTTTTGAGGATTCTACATACGTATTAAAAAATCGGATTGAATTTCAAATTATATTTCTCGGAGTGAAGGTTTATCAAGGGATTGAGCAGTTTAAGTTTGATGGAAAACTAGCCGTTACCACTGGCACATTTGATGGGGTGCATATTGGCCATCGTAAAATTTTGGACCGATTAAATGAAGTAGCTTCTAATTTAAATGGCGAAAGTGCCTTACTTACGTTTTATCCTCATCCTAGAATGGTGCTTCAAGAAGACAGCGATTTGAGATTGTTGACAACCATTGAAGAAAAGATAGAGTTGCTTCAAGAAGCTGGTTTAAATCACTTAATCATACACCCTTTTACAAAAGCATTTTCCAGAACAAGTTCATTAGAATATGTAAGAGATATCTTGGTGAATCAATTAGGAACCGATAAGTTAGTAATCGGATATGACCATCATTTTGGAAGAAATAGAGAAGGCTCATTTGAACATTTGAAAGAGTGCGGGCCTATTTATGGGTTTGAAGTGGAAGAAATTCCTCCTCAAGATATTGATGATGTGAATGTAAGTTCAACAAAAATTAGAGCGGCACTTGCTCAAGGAGATGTAAAAACAGCAAATGCTTACTTGGGAGCTAAATTTCAGTTAAACGGAGTAGTAGTTCAAGGTAATCAACTTGGTAGAAAGTTAGGCTTCCCGACAGCCAATTTAGATTTACAGAACGATTACAAGTTAATTCCTGCAGATGGGGTTTATGCGGTTCAGGTTAAATTGGGAAATAAACACTATAATGGTATGCTCAATATTGGCTTAAGGCCAACTGTTGATGAGAATTCATCACGGAGAAGCATAGAGGTTAATATTTTTGATTTCGATAAAGCGATTTATCAAGAAAGCATTCAACTAAGGCTAGTAGAGCGAATTCGGGAAGAGAAGAAGTTTGAAGACATAGCTGCTTTAAAAGCCGAAATGCAAAATGATAAAGTAAAATGTCAAACTATATTAGCTTAGTATTTCTTTTTCTTACGTTTTTGACAAAAATCTTAGCTCAAGAAAAAGGAGATGTAGATTATGTGTTTACCAATCTTCAAGAAGCTAGTAAAGCTCCGCTTCAAGTTTATCATTTAGATTTAAGCAAACAAAAGCTAAAGGAATTTCCAATCGTTATTTTTTCGTTTTCTAATTTGAAAACACTGGATTTGTCCAAGAACAAAATTTCTTTTCTACCTGCAGAAATTGAGAACTTAGAACTATTGGTAGAACTTGATTTGTCGAATAATAAAATTGGAGTATTGCCTCCACAAATCGGAAAACTTGAATTTTTAGAAAAACTTTATTTAGAAAAGAATGAGTTGCGTGCCTTGCCAGCTGAAATAGGAGAGTTACAGAATCTTATTAATTTGAACTTATGGAGCAATGAGCTAAAAAAAGTCCCTCGAGAAATTGAGAATCTAAGAAAATTAGAAGTTCTCAATCTTCGAGGGATGATTTTTGACCAAATAGAAATTGACAAATTAGATCAGCTGTTGCCCGAAACTAAAATTTTCTATCCAGCAAATTGCAATTGTGGTCCTTAGAACTTTAAGTTTAAACTTAAAAGGTAATTTCTAAATGCTTGAGGGTAGTAGAAGTTTTCAGTAATGGTTTCTCCAACGATATAACTGTATGTATAGCCATTAGAAGAGTACTTTTCACTGAATACATTGTTTACTAGTAAATTGATCGATGCGTTTTTGATGAGTTTGGTTGGTATTTGATAATTTATTCTGAAGTCACTCACCAAATAGGCTTCAAGCTTGCTGTTTGGGTTAGAAGTATTGTCTAAATATTGATCGCCAACATAACGCGCTATAAGAGCAAATTCAACTTGTTTTTTAAACAAATAACTCAATTCTGCACTTGCAATTAACTCAGGTGAAAGTGCAATATCTGTTTTTCCAAGTTTTTCTTCAATAATGTCGTACCCATTCGTGTAATCATAAACCGTATTGGTAAAATCAACGATTTTGTTTTCACTAAATGTGGCATTGGCAGCAAAAGTGAATTCTTTGTTCAATTTTACTGCAGCTTGTAGCTCAATTCCTGCTCTGTAGCTATTGTCAACATTTTGTCTAATTGGGGAGCCTACATCATTTAATTGACCGGTGTTTACCAATTGGTTTTCATAATCCATGAAGTATAAGTTAGCTGCTAACTTGTATCGGTTTGCTTTAAAGTCAATCCCTGCTTCAATATTTGTCATGGTTTCAGCTTTGTTGGCTTCGTTTTTAGGAGTATTCGGGTTTTGATCAATAAAGTCTGCTCGATTTGGTTCTCTATTGCTTATTCCGGCAAATAGATAAGCTTGTAATCTTTCATTGACTTTGTAATTAGCTCCAACTTTCGGATTTATGAATAGAAAGTCTTCTTCTACTTCAAGCATTCTTTGGTCATTGTCAGTTCCTTCTACTTTGTAGTTAATGCTCCTAGCTTGAACATCTGCATAAAGATTCAATTTTTCGTTCGCTTTAAAGTTTGTTTTCAAATAAACATTACCATCTAACTTTTCACCTGTATTAAAATAGTATTCTCTTGTTAAGAAACTATTAGAAGCAAATTGAGACCAAATGATTCTTCCAAAATGATCGCCATCGTAATTGTTTAAGCCACCGCCTAAGGTAAAGTCAAGCTTTTTGTTGGCCTTATAATTAATCGAATAGGTGAATCCATAGAAATCATTATCCAACCATCTTCTTCTTACCAAATTACTGCTGTTTATGGTATCAAATCCTGTTATTACAGGGTCTAAATTGTAATCGCTTAAATCTTCATCAAATTTTAGCTCTTCATAGTAACCTTCACCTTTTGTGTAGTGTAAAGAAAGGTTTGCAATGACTTTCTTTGAAAACTCATGAGAAAAGTGCAATTGATAATGATCTTGATTATAGTTGTCTACTTGATTTTCATACAAATAATAATTGTACGTTCTTCCAGAATTAAGCAAGTTTGAAACTCTGAAATCATCTAATCCCTCATTGGAAGCATGTGTATTCATGTCTTCAATATTTCCATTAATGCGAGACTCAGGTGTTCCATACCAAGATTGGTAGGTTCTTTCTTTTCCACCAAAAGTGATTGCTTTGATAATGGTTTTTTCCCCATAATAGGCACCTGATAAATAATACGATTTTAGGTTAGAACTTGCGCGATCAATGTATCCGTCAGAATTTAGTTGAGATAAACGACTTTCAAATTGGAATCGATTGTTGATTAGGCCAGAACCTACTTTGACTGTGTGCTTTCTCGTGTTAAATGAACCTACTGAATTGTTGATTTCAGCGTATGCATCTTTCTCAATTCCTGTAGTTTCCATATTGATGGTAGCTCCAAATGCACCTGCACCATTCGTAGAAGTCCCGATACCTCTTTGTATTTGAATGCTTTCTAAAGAAGAAGCAAGGTCGGGCATGTTTACCCAAAATACACCATGTGATTCTGCATCATTTAACGGCACACCATTAATGGTTACATTTATTCGGCTCCCATCGCTACCTCTAATTCGAATGCCTGTATAGCCAATTCCTGCCCCTGCATCTGAGGTAGTTACTACAGAAGGAGTTTGCTGAAGTAAGTAAGGAATGTCTTGTCCTAAGTTGTTTTTTTCGATTTCTTCCTTACTAACATTTGTTGCTGTAGCTGGAGCGTCTTCACCAACTCGAGTTGCATTTATGATTACTTCGTCCGTTTGATAAGACTTGGCATTCAACAAGATTTCATTTGTTGTTTTTAATTCTTGAGAAGAAATGGTATCGGTTTGATATCCAATGTAGGAAATAACAACTGAAACGGTTTCTTCAAGTCCATTAAAACTAAATTGACCATTTTCATTGGTTGAAGTAGCTCGATAGGAATTAAGAACTTTTAAAGTAGCTCCTATCAAAGGTTCTTTGCTTTCTGCGTCTAAAACAGTTCCGTTAATAGAGGTTTGTGCTTGTAGCACAATTAGCCCTAAAAAAATAAGGCATGTTGTAAATAGAGTTTTCATTACAAGTTTTTCAAATTGAATTAATATATCGAAAAACTTGGGGTTATTTTTCTTAAAAAAATTACCTTTTAGAATAGCCTAGCTAGCATTGGCTATTTCTTTCCCTTCGACCGCATTACCGGCATCAGGTTCAACGGGTATAATCTCAGCCTTTACGGCACCCCAAAAGAGACAATACAAAATTATTAGATAAAAATGGATTCTAAAATAGAAAGTGCAGAATTTAATCGTTTTTCATCTCGTCCTTCTACAATCCTAAATGGAGTTTCATTGACTTTCAATTCATGTAGGTACATTTCAAAGAGATCATTCCTTTCTTCTAAACTCGGATTTTCTCGAAGTGGGTCATTTTCATAAATTAAATCAGGCCTTAAAAGAAGATGTAAGTCGTAGCTTCTTTCTTGATGGAGTTTAGTGATTTCAGGGTCCAAATGTTGGTATTTATACAAACTCCAGATTTTAATAACTACCAAATTAGTATCAAAAAAAACCCAATCGTTAGCTTTCTTTATGGCTTCATCTTCATTCTTAATTTGACCTTTTGCAATTTCAAGTAAATCAGCCCTAGAATACCCTAAACCAACTTCTTCTAAATACACTCTTGAGTATTCTTCTGCGTAGCTGGTATTATAATATTGAGCAAGTTCTTTTGTTAAAACTGATTTTCCACTTGCCTCAGGACCAACGATTGCAATTTTCTTAAGCATGGCTTAATTCTTTTTTCCAAGTAAAATATCCTTTAATGGCTATAATGGTGTAAATTAGAAAAAGAATGGCTGTAAGAAATAAACCTTTTTGGAAATACATAAATAGGGCTATGAAATCTACAACAATCCAAATGAGCCAATTCTCAATGATTTTTTTAACCACTAACCAAGTAGCTATTAAAGAAAATATAGTGGTTATAGCGTCCCAATAAGGTAAGTTGGCATCGCTGAGGTTTTGCGCAATAAAGCCTAAACTGAAACTTACCGTAAGGCCTATAAAAATAATAGTGAGGAATTCTTTGTTATCAAACTTGATAATTTGCTGTGAAGCTGAGTTTTTGCCCCATGCAAACCAGCCATAAAAGCTCATGGCTACATAGTATGCATTGATAAAGCTATCAAAATAGTATTTTAAGTCAGTTGCAATGTAAATGTAAATGGAAGAGCTAACTAGTCCAAACAAAAAACAAATGCGATTGCCTTTTGCCGCAAAATACACATAAATTAAAGCTGTTGAAACTCCAATTATTTCTAACCAAGAATAGTGTTGGCCTTCATTTAAAATTGAAGAAAGAAAATCATTCATGGCTTTTACACGCTCATTGATTCTCGAGCGGCTATCAAGGCTTCTGCAAAATCAGGGTCTTTTTCAAAAGCATTGCCAATTACAACCATGTCGGCACCAGCTTGATAGGCTGTATTTAGTTTTTCTACCGAGTTAATACCTCCACCTATAATAATAGGTTTGCTAGTGTAGCTACTTACTTTTTCAATCATTTCCGCAGGTATTGGGTTTTTGGCCCCGCTTCCACCATCTAAATAAATTAAGTTCATGCCTAAATATTCTCCAGCAAGTGCAGTACTAGCCGCAATTTCTGCTTTATTTGCAGGAATTGGGTTTGAATTACTCATATAAGAAGCCGTTGTTGCAGCTCCTGAGTCAATTAGCAAATAAGCTGTAGAGATTGGCTCTAATTGAGTTTTTCTAATATAGGGTGCAGCAATTACTTGTTTGCCAATCAACATCTCTGGATTTCTGCTTGAAAGCAATGAGAGAAATAAAATACCATCGGCTTCCTTAGAAATTTGATTTGAACTTCCTGGAAAAATAACAATTGGGATTCTAGTGAGTGACTTTAGTGTTGAAACCGTTTTATCTAAATCTCCATCAGTTAATAAACTACCTCCAACTAAAAATAAATCAGCATGAAGCTTTTCGGCATAGCTAGAAATCTTCTCAAGATATTTAGCATTTGCTTTATCTGGATCAATTAATATCGCAAGCTGCTTTTTTCCTTGCAGCTTCTTTGATACAATGCTATTTAGAATGGTTGTTTCCAAGTCAATAGATTAAGTGCAATATTAAGAATTCACAACATAAGCTAACACATAGTCTTCAATCAATTCAATATTTAAATTGAATTTTTTGTCAAAATTATTAGCAACAACTCTTCCACTTGCAGCGCCTTTCATAGAATTAAAGTCTAAAGAAGTAACTTCGATATTTGGTTTTAAAAAGATGTCATCCTTGCCATACATCTTA
>CAJXFJ010000086.1 GCA_913052515.1 uncultured Flavobacteriales bacterium
AAGATTGTTTTTGGTTTTACAAAAAGCGCAAGATTGTTTTCTTGAACTGATAAGTCAGCTGACCAAATCAAATCAATTTGATTGTCCTTATTTAAATCAGTTGCTGAAACACAGCTTATGGTGGTCGTAGTATCTTGAATCAGTAGGGGAGTGCTAAAACTTCCTTGACCAATATTGGTATAAAGATAAAGGTCAAAGTTTTTGATTAGAATAAGGTCTAGATCACCATCTTGGTCAAAATCATCAAGAGCAGCAGACCGAATGTTGTTTACCGAAGCATCAATCAGGTGTGAATTGGAGAAATTACCATTCCCATCATTTTCTAGCCACCTTGCTCCACTAGAATTGTTACCCTCACTAAACAAATCCAAATCTCCATCTTGATCTAAGTCTACCAGTCGCACAAATAAATTAAAAGAACTAGGTATTTGAGCTGTTCTTGCAGAATCAAATTGAAGACTTCCGTTGTTATTTTTATAAAATGAAATGTTAGAACCTCCCGTGATTACATCATCAAAGCCATCGGCATCAATATCGCCTGTGGTAATGTCGAAAAAATCAGATAAGGGTGTAGTCACTACTTGTTTATTAAAGTTGGCTGAGCCATTGTTGTTAAATACTTTAAAAGTAGTTCCACCAATGGCTACAAAATCTAAATCGCTATCATTATCAACATCTAAAACGGCAATATCGCTTTCAAAAAATGTAAAGGTATCAAGGGGTTGAGCCGTAAAGTTCATGGAATTATTCAGGTAAACCGTCACCGCATTATTGGCATCTCCAATGCTAACAACATCCGGCCAGTTGTTATTGTCAAAATCAGCTACTGCAATATTGGTTACTTGACTACTTCCAGTGGCAATAACCGTTTCCGGTCCAAAGCTTAAGCCACCTTGGTTAAGGTAAAAAGAAATAAGACTATTGGCTGTAAACTTTCTTGTTACAAGAAGGTCATTTAAGCTATCTTGATTTAAATCTACACTGAGAATATTGGTGATTTGATTGGTACTAGAATCAACTAATGAAGCCGGAGCAAACTGAGCGTAAACAGTTGAACCTGTCAGGAATGAAAGAAAGAATAGTAAACAAAAAGTATAGTTTTTTATGCGATTCATTGGTGTGTTTTAGTATTCATAAACAGATTCAATACATAGAAACAAAAGTTCTTTGTGCAAATTACCATAGATTTAGTTTTAAGCATCGTTAAACATAAAACAAAATCATTGTTTTACCACTTTTCGGCTAATAAGCTGATTCGCCAATTGCATTTGAATAAAATATACTCCATTTTCAAAAGGACTAAAATCAATGTTTTCACTTGTTGTTTCTAGAAGAAGTTGCCCATGAATATTGTATAGTCGAAGTTTTTGAAAGGTTAGTGGAGAGTTGATCGTTAACAGATCTTTAACCGGATTGGGAAATAAGCTCAGTTCAATTTCTTCAGCATTTATATGTGGATTAGAAGCAATGAGGTTACAATGATTTTGTTGACTTATGCTCAATGGACTTTGGTTGATTGCAATAGCTTGCGCACTTATGCCATTTACAGGGCTTAAAAAGAAAGTATCTGGCGTTAAAATTCCTTGTGTACCCGATGAAAGAGTTGGGACATAAGATTGAAAACAATCTATTGTGCTGTCTAAATGATGACTATTTATGGCAAAATTTCCAGTATTTAGCTTTGAATGGTTGGCGAAACCTCCATACAAAATAGATTGATTTTCAGGGATGTTGAATTTATCATAAAAGCTATTTGTTTTACGATTGGAAATGTAGTTGCCTTGTGCGTCAAATACAGCAAATAAACTCCCATTCAATCCGCCATCACTATTGGCACAAACTATAATATTACCTTGAGAATCTTCGGCAATAAAGTGAAAGCGAACAATGTCAAATTCATTGTTGGTAATGGCTTCATGAAATTCAGCATAGCTCGACCAAATGATAGTTCCAGTAGAATCTAATCGGCTTATGGTCATGTGGCCGGGAAAAGCAACTTGTGCACTTGCTAATAAATAATCTCCATTGGATGCTTTGCTAATTTGAATGCCAATAGCTTGCATGTATTTTCTTTGCCAGATCAGTTGTTGCAAATCATTGCTAATTTTCAAATAGTTCCCATCGCTCAAAAGCATTTCAAAGCTATTCGGGTTCGCATTTAAAGTTAACGCATTTGAAAAGGTCAAATTTTGTTCATAAAAAGTGGAGAATTGGCCTGCTGAGTTGAACCTAAACAATAGGTTATGGTTGCTACCATTATTGTATCTCAACTGACATAAAATGCTACTATCAGCAAGTTCTTGCATAAATAAACTCCCCTCGCTTAAGCCAGCAGTGTTTAATTGTTTGGCCCAATTTATTTGTCCGCTTGAATCCACTGACATAAAAAAAGGATAGCTAGGATGCGTATTGTTTATCGAATAGGAGCCAGCCACTATAAAATCTCCATTGTAAAGTGAAATGACTTTAGAACTACTTATGGAACGATTGCTATCTTGTGATTCATAACGAAAAGCCCTTTGCCATTGCCCTTGACGATTAATCTGAATAAGTGAAATGGTATTTCTGAAATTGAGACTTGGGTATATATTGGTAAGAACTAGTGTACTGTTTTCATTCGATCTAATCACATCATACTTATAGACTTCCAAGGTATCGGTACTGCTTAACAATTGGCTAAATTGCTGAGCGTATACTTCTAAATTTATTCCAGAAAATAGGAAAGCACCAACCATTAAAAGTTGTCTGCTAATATTGGTAAGAAGACGAGATATCTGACTTGCTTTCATAGGTTCAAAAATAAAGGATAGAATTTTTATTGAATAGGTTGCATGGGTAACAAATATATTGGCAAAATAGATTCTCAAAGACTAAGGTATGCGATTTTGGAGAGTTTTAAAAAATTGCATTAGTAGAACTCCCTCCTTTGCTGCCGCGCGATTTTATTGCGTGGTAGAATGTTATTTAACCACTAAAATATCCGTTTCCCACGCGATAAAATCGCGCGGGAAAGGGGGAGGACCTAAATGTTGGAAACTGCTCGGCTTTTCGATTTGCACTTTGGTCTTTTAAAACCAATCGAAACTAAAGTAGATTCCTAAGCGAAACCATAGGATACTTCCACTAGTTTGAGGAAATGAACCAGTAGGAGAGCTATAGGTAGCGTATGAACTTACATCAACAGCTTCGGTGTGATTGACGGCCTCCATCTTTATCATGTTGTGTTCCAAACATGCCAAGGCACCAAAATATTCGTCACCAAAGCGCACTCTCACTTCTTGGTGAATCCCTTTGCCTTTATTCGCTCCATGGTTGTGAGAAATCCAATTGTACATGAAAGCGTACTGAAACATAAATTTATTTAATTGGTAGAACGAATGCACTCCAAATCCTTTGGCATTTCCTCCATTAATGCTACGAATTATACTCTGATCCTCAGTTTCTCTTTTGCTTTTAACAAACTCTTCATTGACTGAAATAAGGGTGAAGCTGTATTGGGCGCCTGCAAAAAGTCCAAACTCATCGTTGAGCCACCCACCAAATCCCAATCGTAAGGGTTCAAATTCAAATGAAGCAATGGGCTCTTTTTCAAACTGGAAAGGCTCTTCAGTTAATAAAACTCTAGGAAAGCGGTATAATAAACTCGTAACCGCCCAAGACAAACCAGGGTCTGAATAAATATAAACATGCTCACCTATGTATTCAATAGAAGTTTCTAGTTGTAATAAAGTGCCTGAAGCACTTTCATAGGTTTTGTATTGATTGGGGCCACTTGCATTTAAAAAAGCATCTTTTGACTGCGTAATAGCAGGCCCATAGTTTGCATTGAAATAGAATTCACCGGCAAAATCACTTTGAGAAAAAAGCAAATGGGGTAGTAAGAAAAGGAGGATAGCAACTTTTTGCATTTTTTTCTTCAAAGAAATGGCTTCCTTCCTTCTATTTCACTCAGTTAAATTACGTGGATTGACTAGGGTAAATTACTGAAAATAAAAATTGGACTTCTTTAAAAGGGATAAGCTTGGCTGAAGCTTAGCTTATTTTCTACAAAAGCTTTTAGTCTAGCTCTCGATACTATTTCATGCACAGCACAATGGAGTTTATGAAAAGTGATATCTAAAACCTGCATGAAATCATTCGAGCTGACAAAAGCAGCAGTGAAGCAGGAGAAGGTTACTTACATTCTAATTTCAATGTTCATTTTCCTAGCTATAAATTTCACATGCAGTCAAGCGCTTAGTTTGTAAGCAAACCAAGACAATTTAAAACGTATAACTAAAATACTCAATGTCTTTCTGACATTTTTGAGCAATCAGTTCACGGCTTTTAGCAGTGTAAAAATCTCGGTAGTTTTTAGGCCGACTTGTATTTACTTTTTCCAAATGCTTCAAATCTAGATTCAATTGCTGACTTAGCTTGCTCACTTCATCCTGAAACCTTTCAAATCGATAAATGGTATTGGCCACCATTTTACTTTTTTTTGTAGTGAAATAATCCAAGGAATTGTAATGAAATTCAAGCGTAGAAAAATTGGCCGCTTGATCTTTTTCTAAAAAGGTTTCAAAGCGATTTCTTTCTTCGGTAAGGCTTCTGGTATCTTGCATAAAGATTAATGCATACCAAGACAAAAGGCGTTCCCAAGGATTTCTTGTAAAGCCAAACGTGAAATAGTCGGCATGGGCATCAAAAAAGTTAGCTTCTACCGACATGGCATTGCTGTGTTGAGGCGATATCTCCACCCAATCAGGAAGCGTTTGATATAATAGGTTACCAAAGCTCGTTCCTCCTGTACGATGTACATGAATAAATATCAACTTCTTTTGGTGGGAGATAATCATGTTTTGTTTAGAGTTTTAAAAATTACTCTGATTGCTGTTCTCCGCAGTAAGGACAATAAAAAAAACCTTCATCTAATCTATTCTTACAACTTGAGCAAATAGTTATCTCATCAACAATAGATTTGAAAGGTATACTAGATTTGAAAGTGAAAATATCAGGAATCTCTTTCAAAAAACTGGATTCATTTCCTTTTTCAGCAAGGAGAAATAAATTATCCTTTGCCCTTGTTATTGCAACATAAAATAGTCGTCTTTCTTCTTCAAGTAATAAATCATGATTTGATTTTTTAATAACTTGATAAATTCTATCTTCCATCCAAATATCTGGAAATCCACCACTGCCTTCTGAAAGACCAATAATAAAAACAGCTTTAGCTTCTAATCCTTTTGAAGCATGAATTGTTTTGTTTGAGACGTATTCTCTTTCTTGTTTAAATCGCTCAAAATAAGGGTTGTACATTTTGCTTCTTCGGTATAAAAACAAAATATCTTCCTTACCATAGCCTTTTCGTTTAAGTTTTCTTACTTGATTTAAAGCATATTCAATATTCTCTTCTTCAGTCTTTCCTGAATAAATATGAATCTTACTATTAGACTTTTTATTGGATTGAACGTTTTTTTCAACTTTAAACTTGTTGTGTTTTATTACTTCATTACTAGCTCCAACAATATGCTCTGTACTTCTGTAATTCATACTAAGCTTTATCGTTTCTGAATTCTCGAAGTGTTCTTTAAAATTTACAATATAGTCTACATTTGAGCCTCTAAAACCATAAATACTTTGCCAATCATCACCAACACAAAAAAGTTGGTTTTTTTCTGTGAGCAACAGTTTAATTAATTCAACTTGAAGGTTGTTTACATCTTGGAATTCATCAACTAATATATATTCAAACTTGCTTCTAAATTTATCTGCAATTTCTGTGTGATTCTTAAATAGTGAAATCGTTTTCGTAATCATATCATTAAAGTCAAGATATGATTTGTTTGTACAATATGATTGATACTGATTTATGATTGGAACGGCAAGTTTATAAAAATCTCTCACCCTTTCATGTTGATCTTTAGCTGACTGTTCTAATACTTTTGAAGTAGTAATATTTTCCACTTTTATCATGTCTATCACACGCATGGTCTGTCGAACAAAGTCTTTTACTTCTTTGTGGTAAGACTTAAATTCTTCCTCAAATGATAAAGCAGTTGAAAAATGGTAGTTTGAGGGGAGTCTATTCTTCACAATCCTTTCTAACACCAAATTAAATAATGCGGTATCTTTTGTTTGATGTTCAAAGGTTTTAACTAATAGTTTATTTGCTTTATTAAATTGTTGCTCTTTTCCTTTTGTTGGGTAGCTCTTATTGCTAACATGCTCTAAGTATAAATTTGCTTCTGGTATAAAAAAATCAGGTCTAAAATTAAAGTCTCTGAAGTTTACTTGCGGTTCGTACTCAAATTTTACACTATGTCTATAAAGCCAATCTGCAATATATTGCTCCGATTTGGATCGAACTTTTGTGCCATTTAAAGTTGTATAGTATTTGCCATCTTTTGGTAATTCTAGTCTTTGCTCGTTTTCTATATGAATTTTATCAATCATATAGTCGAGTATGTATCTTTTTAAATTGAGCAGATACTCGTTAGTTTCACAGTTTTCGATTAGGGTTTTGTGAACCACTTCAAATGCCGTTTCAGTAGCTGAATATTTTGCAAATTCGTTATTGTTAGCTTTTGTGTCACCAATTATTTTAAACTTATTGTCATACTCATTAACACCGTAGTTTCTAAGAATACCATAGCAAAGACTGTGGAATGTTTTTAGCGTAATATTATCAATCCATTTGTACTTTTTTGTGAAAAAATAGCGTTCAGTATCTTTTTCCTTTGTACTTCGATTTTTATCTGCTAGAATTTCAGCATATTCTTCAGTTTCATCAGCTGTAATGATAAGCCGATCAATCATTTCATTGGCAGCATTTTTAGTAAAGGTAATTGCCAATATATTCGCAGGATTTACTCCTTTTTCTTCAATTAGATAAATCAGCTTTTGTAAAAGCGTTTTGGTTTTGCCTGAGCCTGCACCGGCTAATACAAGT
>CAJXFJ010000087.1 GCA_913052515.1 uncultured Flavobacteriales bacterium
TACCTATATGCTTTGTGGGTTTGCAAATTTTGCTTCCATTGGTATACAAATTGGTGGAATAGGATCTTTAGCACCAGGACAAAGAAAAACACTTTCTCAATTTGGAATAAAAGCCTTGATTGGAGGTTCAATTGCTTCACTAATTTCAGCAACCATTGCAGGAATGATTCTTGGCTAAACTAGCTATTCAGCTTTTAGATTACTTTTTAAAAAAATCACTATTTTCAAGCTTTATTGAAATAGATGAAACCTACCTATCCTAACTTACCTCAGAGCTGGGGAATATTTGGCATTGCCATCTTAGCGTCAATTTGTTTTTCATTTGTAAATTTTGGCTTAGTGGATTACCTTTCCAAGGAGGTATCAATGCTTATATACTATGTATTAAGCATGGGATCCTGTTTGTTATTTGCACACCTCCTTAGGAAAAAGGAAAATAAAACAAGTGAATACCGGTTTTCAACACCCAAGCTCAGAAGTACTTTTTTGATTGTTATCATGCTTTTGAGTTTGCAGATTGGGATAACTATGCCCTTAAGCAGTTTAATCCCCATGCCTGATATGTTTAAACAAATGTTTATGGAATTAGCTGACCTGCATGGTTGGGCTGCATTTTTAACCATAGCCATTGCAGCTCCCATTTTAGAGGAATTTATTTTTCGTGGCATTATTCTCGATGGACTGCTAAAAAACTATTCGGCCAAAAAGGCCATATTTTGGTCTAGTTTTCTTTTTGCATTAGTACATATGAATCCTTGGCAATTCATTTCTGCCATGGTCATTGGTTTATTTTCAGCATGGGTTTACTACCGGACTTCAAATCTACTTCTTTGTATAATTATTCATTTTGCCAATAATGGAATTGCTTTTGGAGTAATGGAAATTTGGGATTCAGTAGATATGATTGACATTAACATTATAGACTTTTATGGTGGGCCAATCGCTGCTACTTTATTAATCAGTTCTTGTCTCTTAATCTCAATGGTTTGTTTTTTCATTTTAAATCGTATTTTGCCCCGTACAGTTAAGTGGCAATTTAACAGGCATTTAAATGAATCCGACAGAGAACAAATCAATTAGTATTGTATTATTTGATGGGTACTGCAACCTATGCAGCAAGTCTGTACAGTTTATAATCAAGCGCGATAAAAAAGACAAATTTCGATTCGCCAGCCTTCAAGAACCAGTAGGTAAAGAATTAAAATCAATTTGTGACGAAGTCAAACAAAAAGAAGACTCAATTATTCTGATTGAAAATGGAAAATGTTATTCTCAATCAACTGCAGCTTTGAGAATTTCTAAGTCGCTAAATGCTTTATGGCCCTTGGCTTATGGATTAATAATACTCCCAAAATTTGTTAGAAATAGCGTTTATTCAGTGGTAGCTAAAAACAGATACAATTGGTTTGGCAAGATGGAAAGCTGTATGGTTCCAACCAAAGAATTAAAAAAGAAGTTTATTGATGGCAATTCACATCAATAAGCAAGTATTTCTTGTATAGCTCTTTCAATAATTTCATCTTGTGTTAATTCCATTCGATTTAAAGTAGCGGTTATTTCAGGAGGAACTCCATTCTCATAATTTTCACGATTAACTTCATCAATTTTGCCAGCTTCTATCTGATTCGCTTGTTGAACTGTATAAGCTTGTGTTACGGAAAATCGATACTCCCATCCATTTGGTAATTGCCCACCGTTTGGCAAGCCTAAACCACCTCCAGTGGTATCTCCTACTAAGTACATATTATGAATTGCCTTAGTCGATAATGCGAAAAATGAACTTGCACTATAAGAGCCACGATCGACTAGAACCATAATAGGTTTATTCAAGTATTTAATTCCCTCATAAGGCACAACATCGGCACTTTCCAAATTTGAAAATTCATGATGCTGCTCCCCATTTCTTATTCTACTTTTATATAGCGTAGTGTTTGATGATACAAAACGGGACATTATTCGAAATACATTTGAAATCAACCCACCACCATTCTCTCTTAAGTCAATAATTAAACCTTTTGTATTTCTATATCGAGAAAGAACAAAATTTAATTCTGCATCGGTAATGCTAGTGGAAAAGGTTGACAATCTCACATAGCCTATACTATCCTGTTTTATAAAATCATGAATAAAAGGTCCTGTGATATAGTAATTCCTACCGATGTAATTGTCTTCAATTATTCGCAAATCAAAATTATCTGCCCCTTCATACTTTACTCCAAAATAAGAAACGTTAAAACTGGAACTTAAGTTAGCATGATCATCCTTCAGTTCTTTCATCATATTTCCCATGATGTTAAACAATTCCACTTGAGACATTCCGCTATAAAGTTGCGCTCTGTACTTGCTCTTCTGCTCATTCCAATCAATCTGCTTTACATCAAAATAGGAATACTTTAAATCAATTTGTTCCCACAAATAATCAAATGAAGTAAAGGGGTCATCAGTAGACAATTCATCTTCTAAAAATGCTTTTTCACATGCAGTAAACAGCAACATAAAGACAACAAACACTGGTAATAACTTTCTCATTAATTCAGTCCAATTAAAAGTGAAAATTGAATTAAATGAGCCGCGAATTCAAAAGCTGTGTTTTCTTCTCGTGTAGAATATGCATCCCACAAATAAGAAAACTGAACCGCATTAGCATTATGAAAAAACAAGGTATAATCCAATCGTGAAGAAAAACGAAGTCCTTGACCAATAGTGTGTTTATAATCAGATAGCCAATTTTCTTCATTGATTATTCTTTGTTGATGAACATAAGCATAGCCATTTCTGTAGTGACCATTAAGCAAGCCAGTATTAAATTGGTATGTCAGAAGTCTTCTTCGTGGTTTCCAATTATAGTTGATAAATAGAAACTTCCCCTGTTTCGTTGTCTTTCTGCTTACATCTCTTTCCACTTTTGCGGAAAGCATTAAATTATAAATGGCTTCAGCACCAAAGCCAGCATTATTTAGGACTGAATTAGAACGCAAATTGATTGTTCCAATGGCCTCTCCTCCTACTTTAGTAATCCACTTACTATTCGAAAATCGAGAAAGCACAACCAAATGTTTAAACTGAAATTCATATGCCTGTAAATTGGCTCTTGCATATTCATTTCTGATTTGAAAATCATAATTCCCTTGTCTAAAATGGAAACCAAAACGACTTTCATTTTTAGTGTTATGTCTTTGATAAGCTAAACTAATACTCGGAGAATAACCTTTGTAGAAAATTGGACTAGTGGCGAAATCTCGAAAGTATGAATAGCTCAAACCCACTCCTAATTCAAGATATTTAGGTTGTTTCAAATAACATTCTTGAATACTATCAATTGACAATTGTTTTTGACAGAAAACCAGTTGACCAAAAAGACAAAGTGCAAAAAATGAAAATAGGTGTTTCAAAGCGTTTATTCGAACGTTAAAAATATCCATAAGCTGTGAATATCTTGTTGCTAAGTAATCTAAATAATTAGCACATTCTTATTGAAAGGCCATTAATTTTATACTTGAATTAATTCAGGAATCATGAAGCAATACCACGACTTACTAGAGCGAATCTTAGATGAAGGGATTAAAAAAGAAGATCGAACCGGTACAGGAACAATCAGTGTTTTTGGTCATCAAATGAGGTTTGATTTGAACGAAGGATTTCCTGCTATTACCACAAAAAAACTTCACCTGAGGTCTATTATTCACGAATTGCTTTGGTTTTTGAGCGGTGATACAAACATTAAGTATTTGAAAGAAAATGGGGTTAGCATTTGGGATGAATGGGCAGATGAAAATGGCAATTTAGGACCTGTTTACGGTTCACAATGGCGCTCTTGGCCAAGTCCTAACGGAGAAAAAATTGATCAAATAAAAAAGGTAATTGACCAGATAAAAAACAATCCAGATTCCAGAAGAATAATTGTAAGTGCTTGGAATGTGGCAGAAATTGAAAATATGGCTCTTCCACCTTGTCATGCTTTCTTCCAATTTTATGTCGCTGATGGCAAATTATCTTGCCAACTCTATCAGCGCAGTGCTGATACTTTTCTAGGTGTGCCTTTTAATATTGCATCCTATGCATTACTGACAATGATGGTTGCACAAGTTTGCAATTTAGGCTTAGGTGATTTTGTACACACTTTTGGTGATGCTCATCTATATTTAAATCATCTAGACCAAGCTAAATTGCAATTAAGCAGATCGTTTAGAACTCTTCCAACCATGAAGATAAACCCAGAAGTAAAAGACATTTTTGAGTTCAAATACGAAGATTTTACACTTGAGAATTACGACCCACATCCACACATTAAAGCGGCTGTTGCTGTATAGTCTTCGACTCCCTGCCCGTCCGGAAGGCGGGTGCTCGAACTGACAAAGGATACAATCGAAAAAAATTATAAATTACATCAATGAAAATTTCCTTAATCGCTGCAGCAACTGAAAACAACGTTATTGGAAAGAATAATGACCTACCTTGGAAGCTACCTGATGATATGAAATTCTTTGTAAAAACTACAAAAGGTCATCATATATTAACAGGCCGTAAAAATCTTGAATCATTCGGAAAATTATTACCCAACCGAACCAATTTAGTGCTCACAAGAGACTCCAGTTATCAGTTTGAAGGTGCTAATATTTTTCATGACTTAAATAGCGCCATCGATTTTGCAAAGCAAAATGGAGAAACCGAATTGATGATTATTGGAGGCGGCGAAATATACAAGCAAGCTATACCAATTGCTGATTGCATATACCTAACTAGAGTCCATACTCAAATTGAAGGAGATACTTTTTTCCCAGAATTAAAGCCTGAACAATGGACGCTTATTTCAGAGGAGTACCATCCAAAAGATGAACGGCATGCATACGATTTTACCTTCCTAACTTTTGAAAGAAAGCGCTAAGCTACTTTCAACTTTTTCAAGGAAGATTTATTAAACCTTTGCTTGGCATAAGCTGCCGTAATCGCCAACTTTTCTTTTTCTCCATTAGAGGGCACTTCATACATGGCATCCAACATAATGGCTTCGCAAATGGAACGCAAACCTCTTGCTCCTAGATTGTACTCAGCGGCTTTTTCAACAATAAAATCCAAGGCTTTTTTATCAAAACTTAATTCTACACCATCCAATTCAAACAGTCGAATATATTGCTTGATAATTGAATTTTTAGGCTCTGTTAAAATTCTTCTCAGGGCAGACTTATCCAATGGATTTAGATGAGTCATTACTGGAATTCTACCGATTAGCTCCGGAATTAAACCAAAGCGCTTAATGTCATGTGGAGTTACATATTGTAAAAAGTTTGTTTCATCAATATGTTCTTCTTCCTTGTTCTTATATCCAATAGCGTTGGTATTCAAACGTTTTGCAATCAAACGCTGTATACCATCAAATGCACCTCCACATACAAAAAGAATGTTTTGGGTATTTATACTTACCATTTTTTGCTCAGGATGCTTTCTTCCTCCTTGTGGCGGCACACTTACCGTTGCTCCTTCTAATAACTTTAATAAAGCCTGCTGAACTCCTTCCCCTGAAACATCTCTAGTAATGGAAGGGTTATCACTTTTCCGAGCAATTTTATCAATTTCATCAATAAAAACAATACCTCGTTCTGCCTTAGCTACATCGTAATCTGCTGCTTGTAACAATCGAGATAATATACTTTCTACATCTTCTCCAACATAGCCTGCTTCTGTTAGAACGGTTGCATCCGCAATGCAGAAAGGAACCTCAAGCATTTTTGCAATCGTTTTTGCCAATAATGTTTTACCTGTGCCAGTCTCACCAACCAAAAGAATATTTGATTTTTCAATATCTACATCGGCATATGCCCCATGTGTAATTCTTTTGTAATGATTGTAAACTGCAACCGAAAGCACTTTTTTAGCTGACTCTTGCCCGATTACATACTCATCTAAGTGCTCTTTTAGTTCTTTAGGTTTAAGCAAGGTAAAGTTTAACTCCTCCCTATCTTGCTCACCAAATTCTTCTTTTACAATTGCCCCAGCTTGAGCTATACAACTATCACAAATATGCCCTGTAATTCCAGCAATTAGCACATTTGTGTCTTTTTTATCTCGCCCACAAAAGGAACAATGTATTTTCTTTTCGTCTTTCATAACTAAAACAAAATGACCCCGATAGGGTATTATCGAGGTCAAAGTTAAACATTTAAAAAGCGCTTATTTTTTAGCTAGCACTTCGTCAATCATACCGTAGTCTTTCGCTTCTTTAGCAGACATCCAGTAATCACGATCAGAATCTTCTTCTACTCTTTTGAAGTCTTGTCCTGAATGGTTTGCAATGATTTCATACAACTCCTTTTTCATTTTTAAGACTTCCTTAACCGCAATTTCCATATCAGAAGCTTGCCCTTGAGTACCTGCCATTGGCTGGTGAATCATCACTCTAGAGTGTGGTAAAGCCGTTCTTTTTCCTGCGGCACCAGCACAAAGTAGAACAGCTCCCATTGAGGCTGCCATACCAGTACAAATAGTCGCTACATCAGGATTGATATACTGCATGGTATCATAAATACCCAATCCAGCATAAACAGAACCTCCAGGTGAATTCAAATAAACTTGAATATCTTTCTTAGAATCTGCAGACTCTAAGAACAACAATTGAGCTTGAATAATATTGGCAACTTGATCATTAATCCCTGTACCTAGAAAAATGATGCGATCCATCATCAATCTGGAGAACACATCCATTTGCGCTACATTCAGCTGACGTTCTTCAATAATATAAGGCGTTACAGACTCCAAGTAGTTTTCTACATGCATGCTGTTTAAGCCTCTGTGCTTGGTTGCGTAACTTTTAAATTCTTTGCTAAAATCCATTTAATTTTTTCTTTTCTATGATGTAAAAATAAGTCTCTTTACTTTATGCAAATCTTAAAAAATGTTCATGCAAAAAGACCTTTTACATGAAAAGATTAAGAT
>CAJXFJ010000088.1 GCA_913052515.1 uncultured Flavobacteriales bacterium
CTATTTCCAAATTATAAAGCTGAACAAACAAAAGACTTATTAGAATATTGGAAACATTTATAATAAGTGCTAACCAAAATGCACTTTTCGAGTCTTGCATTCCCAAAAACCATCCTGTTAAAACATAGACTCCAATAGTAGCCGGGGCAGCATAAATTCTGATTCTAAAATAATCATCTATAAGTCCTAAAACAGAAGGATCTTGCTCGAAAATGAATGCAGCTATTTTAATTATCCAAGATTGAGATAAGATTAAGAAAATACCGGCCAATACCGCAATTACTAATCCCTTTCTCAAATATTCATAACAAGCTGCCGTATTATCTCTACCATAGGCTTGTGATACTAATCCTGTAGTACCCATTCTCAGAAAACCGAATGCCCAATAAATAACATTAAAGACTACTACTGCCAATCCAATTGCAACTATATAATTCGAGTTGGGCATTCTACCCATTAAACCTAAATCAACTAAACTTAACAATGGTACTGTCAGATTAGTTAATACATTAGGGATTGCAAGTTTTAATAACTCTCGATTCATCGCACAAAAAAACCCTACCGAATGGGTAGGGTTTAAAAAAGTTTTAATATTCTAATATTGCCACATATCGTGTTCAATATTAATTATTTCATGCTCAATTCTTCTAGATTCAAGTAACATATCAATATTCTTTGAGTATTGATCTATCATACGGTTGTCAAATACATTTGTTTCTCGGAATATGTAAGAAGAGAAGACACGCTTTCTAAACAAATCTTCAAATGTCAAGCGTGAACCATCATTGGTAGTATTATAAACCTCATGATTTGCAAATACGTATCTTGCCTCAGGAAAATAAATCCAAAACAAACCTTTTATTGTTTTCTGACCTGTTTCTGCACTTTCCTTTTCAATTACAGGCAATATTCCAATAATTCTCACTTCCATAACTGATCTTTCTCTATCGAATACCCAGTCTTCCTTAACACGATAAGAAACAACATCTTGTGCACCAATATCAACAGTATAGGTATTTTCAATTTCTAATCCAGTTTCTGGATCTATATCTATATTAGTTCTCTCTTCTGAAAGCATATCAAAAGCCTCACTCTTCGTCAATGGTACTTGAAACTGACCTCCTACTTCATCTTCCTCATAAGCAGTGATAGTTCCTTCTTCAACACCTCGCTTAATAACATCGAAAAGACTTAATCTCTCATATCCAATTTCTTTAATTGGTTGCTCTGGGTAATAAAGTGGGAAATTAATCTTTTCTCTTAAGTCAATAATTCTCCAAACACGTTTGTAATACATTACATCTGCTTCACGAATGTGCGTGTAAGGAATTACTCTCCTTGTAGGTGCAGTCTCTTTGATAAAGATACCATCTAAGACTTTATTTTCTTGAGCATATGAGCTCAATGAAACTATAACAGTTAAGAGAATTAAGACTATTCTTTTCATAACGATAATATTAAATTGCTTTCAATACAACGGGAGGAAGCTTTCTTAACTCTCCATCTGGCATTTTAGCTTTTATATTTTCAAATGTTACTCTTGAGCCAGGTTTAATTCTTCTAAGAATGTTTTTTACTTCATCTGTAAATCTTGGACCTTTAACATTCACTTCTCTACTCAAACCATTTGCGGCTACATAAGTAAACATGTATGAGTCTACAACAACTCTTACATCAAACTCAAAGTTTTCCATTTTTGCAATAATTCCTGCAGTATTGGCTAATTGATTCTTATTTACAGAACCAGAACTTTTACCAGCAATTTCAGGAGTTGGGGTAGGAATTTTCTTAACTCGAAACTCCATGCTTCCCATATTTTTTCGTTCACCGTCCAATGTTGCAGCAACATTTACTACTGCCTTACCTGGTTTTGTAACTCTCACAACCCAACCTTCTTTAGATTTTGAAATTGACCCATTAGAAATACTTGCTTGAATTTGGTCTTTTGGCATTCCAGAAGCAGCAATATCAACAGGATTATCCACACCTATGTAAAATACATTCATTGCAGTAGCTGAAATAGTTGTACTAGGAGAAGCTACTTTGTAATCAAAATCAAAGTAATATGGATTATATTCTTTAGTTGAAGGATTTTTAATTTTTATTACACCAGAGTAATTGTAGTCTCCAATGGTTCTTGCTGGAATTTTAAGATAACCCTTTCCATCTTTAATTTCCAATGGAAGAGTATCCCCAACAACAGCCATTGTAGTTGAATCAAACTCCTCTCCAATACTTATAACAGGATTTTGAGTACTATCAAAAGCAGCTAAAAAGACCTCAGCTCTAAATGTATCACCAGTAATCACATAATTTGAAGGTGAAATCACAGCTGCTTCCAGTTTATTAAACTTAAAAGAGGCTGCATCTACATCTGAATACAAATACTTCACAACATCTGACTCTGCATTCCTTACATCGGTTTGCATCTTAGTTAGTAATGTTAAAGTAGCAGCTGTAGGCACACCATAGAAATTATACGACGGCCAATTTTCTACAACTCCCGAAGCATTCTTCTTTTCTTCAAATTTAAAGGTCTCTTGTAATGACTTTGCAATTGCAGACTCCGAAGGCAAAATTCCAACTAACTGATCTCTAAAAGATTCTAACTTTGATTTTAACTCTAAGGCAGAATATTCACCTTCTTTAGGGTTAGAGTTGTCACCTCCAACCAAAATGTTAGTTGGAACCAAATAATTGTCCTTTACTTTTACATTCATCAAGTTAAGGATTGTATCTCTTCCATACTCATCCTTACCCATTATTTGCTCTTTCGGGATATCCGGTTGTACCCCTGCAATAATTTCTACCTTAATTTGATCAATATAATTTACAACTTGGTTTGCCTCTTCCCTAACTTTCTTAGCATTATTCCAATACTTTCCGACTTTATCTTGATTCTCATTATACGATGCTTCAAAACGAGCATATTGATCGTCATTCTTGTCTTTAAAGTTATTCTTGGTTTTTTCCAAACCGTCATTTACAGTAACAAAAGCATTTAAAATGTCCTTTGATACATTCATTGCCAGAAGGGCGGTAAGTACTAAGTACATCATACCAATCATCTTCTGCCGTGGGGATAATTTACCTCCTGCCATGCTCTATCTTTTTTCTAATTATTGATAATTAAATAAATTAAGCTTCAGAACGGGTCATTCCCGCGTTCATAGCATTTAGCATATTACCGTAGATGGTATTTAATGATTGTAAGTTTTTAGCTAACTCTGCAATATTAGTTTTGTATTGTTCAGTGCTTTCTACAGAAGTCTTCAAATTGCTCATTAGTGATTCAATACCTTCAAATGCAGTATTGCTCGCTTGCATATGCTCACTAGCTGATTTTAATTGAAGCTCGTAAACATTATTCAATTCACTTAATTTAGAAGAAATACTCTTTAAACTATTAGCATAATCGTTGCTATCCTCACTAGAAACTGTTAAACCAGTTAAAGTTTCAGAAGCTTCTTCATAAGACTTAGATAAGGTATTCATTTTTTCTGAAGCAGACTTGACATTTCCAACAAACTCATTAGTCGCAACAGATGCGTCAGAAATATTATTTAAATGAGCAGTATGCTCTGAAAGATTTCTAAAACCTTGACCTAGACTTTCAATTAATTCCGGTCCAATTTTAGCATCTTCTAACATTTTATCCATTTCTTGAGAAACAGAATCACCTGATCCGCCTCTTTTTCTGCTAGCTTCAGTTAACTGATCATCTTCAATTCCAGCCAACTCAGGATAAGCTAATGTCCAGTCAACTTCAGTATGTGGTGGCTCAAAAGCTGACACAAAGAATATTAATGCTTCTGTTCCTAAACCAATGATTAACATCGCACTTGCACCAGGCCAGTGCTCAATTTTAAACAAAGCTCCTACAATTACAATTGCTGCTCCAACTCCGTAGAGCAATCCCATTATTTTTTTCCCTTTTTTAGTTTCAAATAAAAACTGTACAATTCCCATTAGTTTAATTTTTAATAGTTAGCAATGAAGTTAATGTGATAGTATAATTAATTTTTATAATTCTTCGTTGTTTTCAGGTCTACCTAAGTATGACATAACATTTCTAAATCCGATGTAACACTTTGCAGTATCTTGGTATTCAAATGTTCTTGACCCATTATGCAAATAATAAGCAACATCTTTCCACGATCCGCCTCGAATCACTTTTCTTTTAAGTGATGGTGGATCAGATTCTTTTGCCTCATAAGTATAGTCGGCATTTAAATCATGTTCAAAATCATAAGCAGCTTCATCAAAGGCATTACTCGTCCATTCTGCTACATTTCCTGCCATACAGAATAATCCATAATCATTTGGATTATAAGCATACACCTTTACAGATTGTAAACCACCGTCGTCAACATAATTACCTCGCATCGGCTTAAAGTTGCCTAAAAAACATCCAAGTGTATTTCTAATATAAGGACCACCCCATGGATATTGATTATTATCTAAACCACCTCTAGCAGCCCACTCCCATTCTGACTCGGTTGGCAATCTAAAGTATTGAACATCATTCATACCCCTTTGCTTCAGGAAAGTATTTAATAAGTTAGTTCTCCATATTGAAAAAGCTCTTGCTTGCTTCCAATTAACACCAACAACAGGATAATCATCATAAGCTGGATGCCAAAAATACATATTCGTCATAGGCTCATTGTAGGCATATGTAAAATCATGAACCCAAGCTAGAGTGTCAGGGTAAACATTAATTATATCCGTTTTAATAAACACAGAACGATCAATTTGACCTTGCTCCCTATTAAATCTTGATGCTGCGGCCTTATAATCTATCCATGAATATTCGAACATTAACTTTCTAGTATCCAATTGTTTTTGATTATAAAAACGCTCATAATCTGGCAAAAACATCATTTCTAAAGCTTCACGCTCTTCTTCTCCATTCCAATCAAATTTGGCATACCAATTAATGGTAGGTGGATCGATATCTTCACCGTAAATATTCACCGTATTTAAAAACTCTTCTTCACTAACCTCTTCACCAAGAATTTTTCTAGCAATAGAGTCTCTAACCCAATACACAAATTGTCGGTACTCATTATTGGTAATCTCAGTTTGATCCATATAGAATGCAGCAACAGAAACCACTTTAGTTTTTGAAACTCTAGCACCTGGAACATCTTGATCAGTATTTCCCATGGTGTAACTACCTTGAGGAATAAGCAACATCCCGTATGGAACAGGTTGATACCACTCTACTCTACCTTGCACTCCAATCAATTCACCATTACCCTGGTCACACGACGAAAGCGCAGTTACTAAAACAAATAATATGAAGGTCAATTTTTTCATGGCCTTTAATTTAACAAATGCGTGTTTATAAGTTCGCATTTTAGTTGGAACTTGCAAGTATACTTTATTTTTTGCAAATGGTTTCACTTTTATTTTTGATATAACAAACGTTTATTCTTGGAAATAATTATATAGACTATAAAAATCGAACACTTTTGTAACGCTCAAACTTAAGCGGACGCTTGATTTTATAGCAATAATTTAACATAAACTCTAAACTTCCATCATTATAATCACTTAGTTCTGACAGATTATAATCATAAGCGAAACCAATATTCAAGGGTTTTAAATAATCAGGCACTACGCCCACATTACCTAATTTAACACCTGATAGAAACGCAACCGCATCATCTAATCGGTAAGAGACTCCTGCCCAAACCAAATCATTAAATAACACATTGGTGTTAATATCAAGTTGAGAAGTAACCCCATCGGTTTTAGCAAAAACTGACGGCTGTAATTCAAAAAGTGAATTTATTTCATAATAATAACCTGCCATCAAATAATAGTGTCGAACTTGCTGGAAAGTATAAGATGAAGTTTGATCAGGCTTATCTGAAATTTCCGGTTGATTTAAATGAGTAGCTGAAATTCCCACATACATTTCCTCCCTATAATAATATAGTCCAGCGCCTAAATCAAAAGTTGTGCTACCTGCTTCTGAGTTTGGAATACTTGGATCATCTGTACCATCAAAATTAAACCCTGAAGCACCTCCAGAAGTTCTCCAATCAGCGCTAATCGACTGATTAAAAACCCCTAGATCTAAACCAAACGAGATAACTCCCTGCTCTAATCTTTTGTGGTAGGAGAATGCTGCCTTTGCATTAATAGACTGAATGGGTCCAATTTCATCTTGAATAATTGTTAAACCAGCTCCTAATTGGTGTTTCTGCCTCAATTTAAACCCCCCTTCAGCACTAAATAAATTTGTTTTAGGGTTTCCTTCAAAGCCCATCCATTGTTCTCTTGAGATAATTGTACCACAAATATCTCCCGTTGATCCGGCATAGGCTGGGTTTACAGAAAGTCTATTAAACATGTTTTGAGTAAACTGTGGATCTTGTTGTGCTTGCACAGACAAAATGGACAATAAACTTCCAAAGACAATAAGAATTCTTTTCATACTAAGGGATTCAGTAGCTTTTTGGATTGGCAATTTTGGTTTTAGTGGCCTAAAATACTTAAAATTTAAGTATTGGATATTCTTTTCACGATTGAATATGACATTTTTTGATGTATTATTTCAATTTTTGAAAAGTTTGAAACCAACGTTCGGGAATTTCATTTTGCATAGCTATTTGATAGTCATCATAGTTACAGGCCAACATCAAATGTCGTTCATATTTTTTTCGAAAATTTGAATGATATGGGACTTCCATCCACCACCGATCACTTTTGGGACTTTTATAAAAAATCAATTCTTGTTCTGCCTCATCAATGGCTACAGTGTACTTTAAATATTCTTTTTTATTACATGCAGGAAAGTCTTGTTTTCTTTGATAATAGCCATCTATAAAATACC
>CAJXFJ010000089.1 GCA_913052515.1 uncultured Flavobacteriales bacterium
CAAATATTGTGACTATTCATAGCTGATTTATTTCTCTTAATTAATTTCATTAACATCTAAATGTGAAAAGAGTGCGCTAATTTACTGTAATTCAATTGATGAATTGGATTAAAAATCACTTTCAAAGTCTCTTTCAAAATCCCTCTTCTCACGCTCAGTCCCAAACATAAAAGTAAATGGCTCTTCCCCTTTTGCGTTATCATATCTGCGCTTATCCTTTTTAAGCTCTTTTATTTGAGTGTTAAAGTCCTCATTGGAGGAAATGACCTTCATCAAGTTTCTACGGTAAGAGAAGTAATACCAAGTATTTGCATCAACCTCTAGTAAAATATCTATAATATCTCCGCTGCGCTTTTTAGTTATCATAATGGCTCCATTCACATACTTATTTACTTCTTCTTTATTGATGTTTGTTATGCCTATCGGCCCAAATGACTTAAACGCATTCAACTCTTCATGCCATTTAAATTTCACATCGCTAAATACCAATCGCTTATTCAATTCATCTGGCAAACGTTTTATTTTACCATTTAAGCTAAGCTGAGATACTATTTCATCTGCTTTTTCAGAACCAACAATTTCTCTTAGCCCTTTTTCATAGGTTTCTCGACTAAAGTCAACAGGATTTAAATTGATATTTTCATTTAATTCATCAGCCATTTTTTTCATGGCATTATCGTCAAAGAAGAAATCAATGGTCATTAGTAAATCAACTACTACATCATTGTCTGCCAAATTATGGTTGATATTTCCTGCCGCATTAAACTTTAAATTACCGGTTCGCGCGCCAATATCAACCAATCCTTCACCATACACTTTACAATCTGCTGTATTAAGCTTTAAGTAGTTTCCTGGTAAACTAGATTCTGCAATTTTCTCTTTGGAAGAAATTACATAAGTTGCATTTGTTGTATCATAATTTAAATAACCATAGGCAGGCAATACATTAATATCACTGTAGTTAGATCGATTTACTAAGAACCCTGAATACAAATAGATAGAGTCAATATTTAAATTAATACTTGAAGTCAATCGAGCCCCTGCTGAATCCGACAAACTAGTATCTATTGGTATGAATATTTGGTTTGGATTAACTTCTGAATCAAATCGAATCCACGGTTTATTCAGAGTTTCGCAATTGTGATTTATTTTACTAATCCCATCAAAAACTAAGTACTCATTATTGGCAAATAGCTTTACTTTTCCTTTAAACACAAACTCAGGACTTAATGTAAAATCAATACTATCCGCGATTTCACCACTTGCAATAGTTTGCCCTGTAGTATCTACCGTAATCGATTCTAAATAAATCGTTTGTGTTTTATTTTTTCGGTCTATATAATCAATATAACCTGAGGAAGAGTAATCCTTTCTTCCAAAAATATTGGTATTTGCTTGATAAATATTATGATACTCAGTCACACTATTGGCAACAATGGTAGAATTTTCAAGTGGGTCCATTTTAGCTTTTTTTCGAATGGTAACAAATCCACTATCGGGATAAACTCTAGCATCTGCAGTATTGATGTACTGTACATTTTCAGCATTTATGATATGTCTTCGTGAATCAAACTTGGCATATGGAGCATAAAACAATAAACTATCTTGTTCCGGATTTGTAGAAATAAACTTAGAACCTTCAAGCTTCACATCCGCTGATACTTGTTTTGAAGAAGAGCTGGTTAAAGCGATTGAGCCATCATCCATATACCATTTAAATTCTTCCATATAACAGAGGTACTGATTAATAGGAAATTCAATTGGTTCAGCTTTTCCATTGGCTTTAAACTCTGCAAAACGGCCTTTGTAGTCAACATGTGCATTTACGTTTTTAGTTTTAAGCGCAAAACCACCTGCGGTTGGATCTTTTAATTGAAAATCAGCTGTATCTGAATCAAATGTGTTGTACCCAAATTTGAAAATGTCTGAAAATAAATCTGCCCGATCAAAGTGGTAAATACCATTTCCACCAACACCATCGGGAGTATATGAGGTTGTTCCTTCGTAGTTTGCCTGCGGATCATACATTTCCATACCTTGTTCAGTTGTAGTAGCATACATCACATCTTCCATAGGCAACCACCTCATTTTAGTTTTTTCTGCTTTTATTGGAGGATACTCCACTCCATCTTTTTGTTTTTCAACAAAATATTGATCTGCCAATGTTAACATGGAATCAGGAAAGAATATAAAATCGGTTGAGTAAGTAGTAGAAGTTATGTACTCCAATTTACCATCACCACGTAAACCATCATGACTTAATTTTATATCATCATAAAATTGTCCCTTTCCTTTATACATTGGGTAGCCTTCAGCTGGAGTTGGTCTAATGAAACCAAGTGAAAAGTCCTCTTGCAGCGTCAATGTTTCTTTAAAGTCTGGGAAAATACTTGCAGATGAAAACTCTCCGCTAAATTGCAGTTTGTCATTCGTAAAGTTGTCAATACTATCAATAACAAAAGGTTCAACTTTAAAATAAAAACGATTTCGATTGTACACCCCATCAAGCACTTCCTTCTTATCGTAAAAGACATAACTCTCATCACGACTATTGATAATTGGATAATCTGGGAAGTCTTTCAGACCAGATTTATTCTCAAAATTATCGATCAGCAACTCACCATTCACTCCTTCAATTACAGTCCTTACCCTTTTTGTTTCGGGATTTCCTTCTAAATCAGTTTCTCCTGTAAGTGCATGAATAGACATGGAGTCTAGATTATTCAAGTTCACCTTAAAGTTCTGATAATCAAATTCAAAATTCTTTCCATAAAAATTAAAGAGACCTGATTTAACACGTCCGCCAAATTTGAAGAATCGATTCTTTTTCATGGTAATTGTTCCATTGGTTGGAAGAATTACCACTTGTTGCGAATCACTTACCACTATGCCCGGAATTCCGTTGATGGTAAGGTCATTGTTTAACAGATTTATTTTACCATTGGCCTCTCCATCAATGTCAGAATAGATGCTAATTACATCATAATCAATCTTCTCATTATTAGCCAACACATAATCAATCAACTTTTGCTTTACCGTAAATTCATCTTTTTTGAAATCAAAAGATAAAAATCCCATAGTACTAAAATGAACGATTAAGTTTTGAGCCGTTGCCTTATCTACCTTCAGGAAATAACCAAACTCCGTAACATTTAAAACCATGGAGTTGTATTTATCAACCATCGCTTTGATTGAATATAGCGGATTGGTTCTGGCTTGACCACCAATTTTATCGAATAACTCTTCCTTAAAATAATCAGCAGAAACAAAAAAGGCATCTGTTTTGGTCCCTCCTACTAAGTTTGTAAAAGTTAGAATAGGTTCATCTGTTTTCCAGTTTAAAACCTCAAAATCCATTTCTAATTGATGGAAGGTGTTTTCATAAGGCGTTTTTGAAACCCCTTTACCTTCTCTATAAAGTGTGATAAGCTTATCATCTTTCAAATACTTAAAATTCAATCCAGGATGACTAATGGAGTCTTGACCTAAGTAAAAACGAATTGCGGCTTCTGTTGATATGATTCGATCGGTTCGAATTGAGAAGTTCTCGGAGAGAACCTTCAAAAATAAAGTATCACTTCTACTAAACTCGATTACTGCATCTTGCTCATCATCACCCTTTCCTAAAAGCTTAGCACCTCTCATGGAAAATCCTCCATCAAAATTCACTCCTGGTAATATGTTTTGAATTTGAATCCGCTTATCATAGGAATCAAACCGAGGGTAAGAGGTATTAGATGCCTTCATATTAGCCAATAACTTATTTTCAAGTACCCCAACAAGCGGCTCACTTAGGTAAAAAGAATTGTGAAAAATAACTGAATCAGCAGTAAAATCATACGATTGAGTACGCACCGAATAATGAGATAACTCAGCATATACTTCATCTGAAAGTAAGCCTGCTTTCGCCCAATTTACCGTTCCACCATAGCCTACCCACTGTTCTGTAGTTGGGTAATAAGCTCCTTTGGTATTAAAAATTTTCATGCTATCACCCTTGGAGTAGCAGATTAAGTCTAATGATTCAAATGTAATTTTAGGTAGACTATCAAATCCAAAAATATAATCCCCATTGCTTGACGACCAGGTTACAGAAGGTGAATAGTAAATGGCATTTTCACGAAATAAATCATTACAAAACTCCAAAAAGTCCGTAAAGTCCTTTTTCCTTCTTTGGTCCATCAGACGGAATAAAATTCGTTGCCATGCCATAAAGCTTTCATCCGTTTGATTTTCATCAACCACAAAACTTCCGACCGTAAATAAGTAATTTCTAAAATCAGGAAAAGCTCTTAGTTTTTTTTGCAGCATACGGTTGGTGGTCGCATAAACCCCTTGTCGTTGAGATTCCGAAAAATACCCCCCGTACCAAACTTCTTGAAATTGTTTCATGAAGTCTTTTCCTTCTTTTCTTGAACTAACTAAAAAGCTTTCCATGCTTTCAAAAAAAGCAATAGAATCTGTAGGAAAACTAGCTGGGGTTTGTGCTTTAGAAGTAATTGAAAATAAAGTGATACTAGCAATGAATACTAGTATTTTAGGAAGGTTTGAAAAGAGCTGCATGCCATTCTGATTTAGCTGTAAATAAAGTGAATTATTGAGTTTTATCAAAACTCATTCCAACTTCATTAAGCTCTTTTTTCAACCATTAAGCAAGCCCAATTTTCGTGATTTAGTACTTTTGTAATTTGGAATTGATTTTCTTTACACCAAGACTCAAACTCCTCAACATCAACATAAAAGAAACCGCTCAAAAGTATTTTACCTCCACTTTTCAGTTTAGAAACATAAGTTGGCAATTGATTGAAAAGAATGTTTTTGTTGATATTAGCGATGATTAAGTCATATTGATTATTTAGGGCTTGAAGTTTCTCTACACCACCCAAATAGCAATTCATCTCCGAAGCTTGATTTCTGGCTGCATTCTCTTGCATGTTTTCAAAGGCCCACTCCTCAATATCAATGGCATCAACCAAGTTAGCTTTTAATTTTAAAGCAAGTATTCCCAAAATACCTGTGCCAGCTCCCATGTCTAAAACGTTCAAGTTTTCTAGAGCAATACCTTGCATCATTTGAACCATCATTTGAGTAGTTGCATGATGCCCTGTACCAAATGACATTTTGGGCTCAATAATTAAATCAAACTTTACATTTGGATTAGCTTCGTGGAAAGGAGCTCTAATGTAGCAGAAATCTTCAATTTGTATCGGTTGAAATGACTCTTCCCATTTCTTATTCCAATTTTCCTTTGGAATAAGCTGTTGTTCAAACGTTATTGAAACTTCTGGAAACTGAATTGCTTCAATTTGATTTTCTATTTCCGAATTAAAATCTGTTTCCGTGATATATGCCTTAAGGATAGGCTTCTCTTCAGTAAAACTTTCAAACCCTAATTCAGATAGCATGGCTACCAAAATATCATTAAATGGTTCAAAAGGCTCTATTCGAAATTGAAATTCTTTGTATTCCATTAAAAGGCATTTATGATTGCAGCAAAATCAGTGGCATTTAATGATGCTCCGCCAATCAAACCTCCATCTACATCTTTTTGTGCAAACAGTTCTTGCGCATTTCCCGGTTTGCAGCTACCACCATATAAAATGGAAGTTGAATCTGCCAAATCACCAAAATGCTGTTTTACTTCACTTCTGATAAATTCATGCATTTCTTGCGCTTGATCAGAGCTAGCGGTTTCACCTGTTCCAATGGCCCAAACAGGTTCATAAGCAATAATGATTTGTTGAAAATCTGTTGAGCTTAAATCCCACAAAACACTTAATTGATCTCTAACGGTATTAAAATGTTGACCGCTTTTTCTTTCTTCCAAAGATTCACCACAACAAAAAATAGCTTTGATGTTATTTTTCAATAATGCATCTAGCTTAGATTTCAATATTAAATTGTCTTCATGGAAGTAAGTTCTACGCTCCGAATGACCAACTAATCCATACTCTACTCCTATCTGTTTTAACATTTTTGCAGAAACTTCACCGGTAAATGCACCTTCTTCTGCTTGATGATTGTTTTGGCTTCCTACTTTAATCTCACTTCCTTCTAACTTCTGAGAAACAGCATATAAATGTGTAAAAGGAGGTATTACAATGGTTTGGACTTCATTTGCTAAATTCATTTCCTTTAACGCATTCACCAACTCAACTCCTTCTTTAACAGAAAGGTTCATTTTCCAATTACCTGCTACTATTTTATTTCGCATATCTATGATTTAATTCTAACTCTTGGGTCTAAAACCCCATATAATAGGTCAACAACAATATTGATGGAAACAAATATAACAGCGATTATTTGAACGGCTCCCATCACAATGGGCAAATCGTACTTTTCTAATGCATTTACAATTTCCCATCCGATTCCCTTCCATGAAAATATAATTTCTACAAAAACGGCACCTGCCATTAATGAAGCAAACATTCCTGAAACTGCAGTAAGCACTGGATTTAATGCATTTCGTAAAGCATGCTTCAATACAATCACTCTTGCTGTTAATCCTTTTGAACGAGCGGTTCGAATGTAATCCATGGATAAGACTTCCAACAAGGCATTTCTACTCAGTTGTAATACAACAGATAATGGCCTAACCCCTAATGTTAAAGCAGGAAGCACCAAATTGCTCCATTGAATATACTCTCCACGACCCAAATCGTCAATTTCATACAAACTACCAGTCATGCCTAAACCTGTATAATCCGACCAAACAAATCCAAACAACCAAGCGGTTAACACCCCCACAAAAAAGGAAGGTAAAGCCATTCCCATAGTTGCTATTACCAGCAAAATTCGATCAAAGAAGGAGTTTGCGTAAAGGGCCGCTAATATGCCTAAGAACAC
>CAJXFJ010000090.1 GCA_913052515.1 uncultured Flavobacteriales bacterium
AAATATTTATACATATCGGCAGCACTACGATCGGTATAGTAATAGGTATATAAGGCCCATAAAAAAGCAGCGGCTAAAAGTTTGATAGCTAGTGAGGCAATACTTAACTGAAAAGAGATTTCAAGCTTTTGTTGCAATCTAGTTGAGCGTAATAGAACAACTGTAATTGCAAGCATACAAGCGGAAAATAGAAGGGCTACCCACATGAATTCAAAGGTAGTTTATTTGTTGTCGGAAATTGTAAATAATTGAACACTTTCCTTCTTGGCAAGCTGTTGAAAAGACGTACTTTTGCCCTTTGAAAAATAGCATCTAATTACGCATGGATACAGCCCAAAATCAAACAGAAGTAACTGTAGAAACAGCAAAGGAGTTAGGCCTTTTAGCTGAAGAATTTGAACAAATCAAAGAGATTTTAGGAAGAACTCCCAACTTTACAGAATTGAGTATTTACTCAGTGATGTGGTCGGAGCATTGTTCTTATAAAAATTCGATTAAGTGGCTGAAAACATTACCGAAAGAAGGTCCACACATGTTGGCAGAAGCGGGAGAAGAAAATGCTGGCTTAGTGGACATTGGCGATGGTTTAGCTTGTGCATTTAAAATTGAATCACACAACCACCCTTCGGCCTTAGAGCCTTATCAAGGTGCAGCAACTGGAGTAGGAGGAATAAACCGCGATATTTTTACCATGGGTGCACGGCCTGTTGCTCAATTAAACTCTTTGCGCTTTGGTCAGCTAGATTTAGACCGAACCAAATGGTTGCTAAAGGGGGTAGTAAAAGGAATTGGAGATTATGGGAATTCATTTGGTATTCCGGTAGTTGGTGGAGAAGTATTTTTTGACGAATGCTACAATACAAACCCTTTGGTAAATGCCATGTCTGCAGGGATTATGGAGGCTGGTAAGATGATTTCTGCTACCTCTTATGGAGTAGGAAATCCTGTTTTTATTGTGGGTTCTTCAACTGGAAAAGATGGGATCCATGGTGCGGCTTTCGCTTCTAAAGATATTTCAGAAGATTCAATGGAAGATTTGCCAGCGGTACAAGTGGGAGATCCTTTTCAAGAAAAACTTTTGTTGGAGGCCTCTTTAGAGTTGGCTGAAACAGATGCCATTATTGGAATGCAAGACATGGGGGCAGCAGGAATTACTTGCTCTACTTCTGAAATGTCGGGCAAGGAAGGTTTTGGTATGACCATTGACTTGGACAAAGTGCCAACACGACAAGCAGGTATGTTGCCTTTTGAAATATTGCTTTCAGAATCACAAGAGCGTATGCTAGTTGTCGTTAAGAAAGGGAGAGAGGCTGAGGTTGAGGCCATTTTTGAGAAGTGGGATTTGAATTGTGAGCAGATTGGTGAAGTAACTGAAGGTGGCCGATTAGAATATTATATGGGCGGTGAAAAAGTAGCAGATGTTCCTGCAGAATCACTGGTTTTGGGTGGTGGAGCACCGGTTTACGAAAGAGAATATAAAGAGCCTGCTTATTACCAAGAAAATAAAAAGTACTCAATTGATCAAGTTGAGGAGCCCAAAGACTTAAAAGCAGTGGCTGAGTTTTTATATACCCATCCCAATATTGCATCTAAAAAGTGGGTAATTGAGCAATACGATAGCATGGTAGGAACGGTAAATATGAGCACCAATAAACCTACGGATGCAGGTATTGTAAACTTAAAAGGCTTGAAAAAAGCCCTTGCGTTTACGGTAGATTGTAATGCTCGTTACGTACATGCTGACCCAGAAGCTGGTTGCGCCATTGCCGTGGCAGAAGCAGCAAGAAACATCGTGTGTTCAGGTGGTGAGCCGTCGGCTATTACCAATTGCTTGAATTTTGGAAACCCATACAACCCCGAAGTGTATTGGCAGTTTGTAGGAGCGATTAATGGAATGCGCAAATCTTGCGAAAAATTTAAAACTCCGGTAACTGGTGGAAATGTGAGTTTCTACAATCAAAGTACACAAGACGATAAAGATGTACCGGTATTTCCAACACCAACCATTGGTATGATGGGAATTGTTCCAGATAAAACCAAGGTAACCTCTTTGGCCTTCCAAAACGAAGGAGATAAGATTTATTTAATAGGAGAATCTAAGAACGACATCAATTCTTCGGAATATCTTTACGCTTATCATAAAGTAAAGCAGTCTCCAGCTCCGTCCTTTAATTTAGACGAAGAATTTGCTTTGCAAGAAAAAGTAAAAGAAGTGATACAAAGTGGTTTAGTTGCTTCAGCTCACGATTGTGCGGATGGTGGTTTATTTATTAGCTTATTAGAAGCTGCCATGCCCAATAATTTAGGTTTTGAAATTTCTTCAGAAGATGAAGTTAGAAAAGACGCTTTCTTATTTGGGGAAGCTCAAAGTAGAGTTGTGGTTTCAGTAAAAGCTGAACAAGAAGAAGCCTTTGTTGAAAGTCTATCTGCTTCAGATGTGCCTTTTAGTCTTTTAGGAGAAGTAAAAGGAAATAGCATGATGATTGATGGTGATAATTTTGGAAAAGTAAGTGAAGCGAAGGAAGCTTTTGAAACGGCTTTAGAAGGATATTTGAATAGCTAGCTAGACTATCTGTAGATGTCTTTTCTGTGACCGATTTCTATGACGTCAATCAAGAGTATTTTATCGTGTACTTCGTAAATAATTCTGTAATTCGCTACTCTTATTCTAAAGGCTTCTCTGCCTTTTAGCTTTTTACATGATTTTGGCTTGGGATCTTTTGTTAGACTAATAATGGAAGATTTGATCTTGGAGTAATAAGGTTCTGGAATTTTAGCAAGCTTTTTAATTGCTTTTCTTTCAATTCGAACTTTATACATTAGTCTTTCTTATATTTTTCAATCTCCTCAAAGGCTTTGTCAGCATCGACAAATAGTTGCTTTGATTTCTTAGACATATCGTAAAGTTTAATGTCTTCAAGCATCTCTAAGTCTTCCAACATTTTATTGTAGTCTTTCATAGAAAGTATAACTGCTACTTTCTTACCATCTTCATTTGTAATGTATTGGTTTTTCATTGTACTTCTTTAACCTATTCAAAGTTAAACAATGTAGACTATTCATTCTGAACTAAAAGTTTGGAGCTAAACATTTTGCCTTTGTACACACCACTGACCAAATAAACTCCCGACTTTAAATCACTTACATCCGTTTCATGACAAGGTTTGTTATTTTGTTTTACCAATTGTCCTTTTTGATTATAGATTCTTAATTGAGAAATGTCATGACATAAAGAATTACTAAAACTAAAACTACTTTGAGTTGGATTTGGAGAAAGAACAATCTTTGGGATATGAAGCTTCTTTTCATTGAGTAGGGTTATTCGATCGTAATTGGTGGTTTTATAGATTTTTCCGCTGTCTCCATAAATGAAAACTGTTCCCCACTTATTTGCGTAAGTTTTAAAAAAGGCCATATTGTATCTACTCGTACTAGATGTAATGGTGTCTGAATAGAAGTTAAAACCCAAATCATTTGAATAGAGGAAAATATTATTAAAATTACCTATTATAGTGGCATATTTAAGATAGTTTAAAGTATTCGGTCTCCTTTTGGGAATTGAGTAAACAGTGTCATGAATTTGCCAACTTAACCCACCATTTAATGTTATATATTCATCGGTTGGGTAACCGATATAACGAACGCAAAAAGTATCTGAATTAATTTGAATAATTTCATTGGGACTATAATAAACAAAAGTTGAAGGAGTGGGTAAGCTAATAGTGTCCCAAGTCAAGCCTAAATCAATACTACTGTATAGATTAGCATAGTCCGCTACTAAAATTCTGTTTTGATCAACACTAAAAGAAGAGGCATAACTGTAGTGCGTCTGCTTTATATTTTGGTTGTAGGCTACAAATGCTTGTGATGAGTCAATCCCAAAGAAAATTCGATTTATAAAGCTGTAATCTCGAAGAAATCGACCATCTTGAATATTTGAATCTAAACTAAGATTCGTAGAGTCTATTCTAATTTTGAGAATGAATGACGAAGTTAAGTTCCCTGAGCTAACGAAGATAGAATCAGCCACTTTGGTAATCATTCCAAAATAGGTTTTGTTTTGGTTCGATTGATGACTCAGACTATCAACCAAATGCCAGCTATTTCCACCATCTAAAGTGCTCAAAAGCTTATTCTCTTGAGTGGCGTAACCTTTTATAGAATCAACAAACATAATCGAGTTTACTCTGCCTGAATATGGCATATTAACGGTTTGCCAATTTAAATTTTGCCCAATGGACAAGATTGAGCTAAGTGCCAAAATGAAGGATAGTATTGTTTTCACTATTTCAATTAAGTTAGATAATAAATGTACAAAATTGATTTAGATTTTGGAAATTAGTGACTTAGCTTAGCTTTTCGAATTTAAAATTTGAATAGCTAACTACTTTTCAAATAGTAGAATAGTGACATAGTTTTCATACCCACCGTAATAGTTGTTTAAGCGATTGGTCCAAGCCGGGATGCTACTCTTTCTTAAATGAAAGCCCATTTCATCAAGCTTTTCTTGACAAGTACTGTGCTTATAATCAAAAACTCTAAGCACTAGGAAAGTTTTCAAGTTAGGGTCAAATAAGTCTTTATTTAAGTCGCATAAATTGCTTAAATGAATCTCTTCCAAATTGGAATCATTATAAAACTTGGCTTTTAACCCAAAAGGGTTGTAAGGACTTGACCAATCCATGTAAATGAGCTGAATTCTTTCTGAATCGGTGTTGTGAATTATTTGACTTAAGCCCATATGACCAATTCCTGCTGCTTTAAACGCTAAAGTCGGAAGCCCGATTAATGAGGTAAATACGAAAGCTGATGTCAGCATGATGATGACTGGCTTTCTATTCTCAACTGTTTTTAATCGTTTTAAGATTTGATCGAATCCAGATAGTAATAGGTAAGGAAACAAAGCGAAGAAAGGGAAAAGAAAACGCTCTTCTTTGTGGCCGACTAAACTATGTGCAACTAGAAAAATAAGGAAGGCCCACCAAACATCATTTCGCTTGTAAATGCCTTGATAAATAAAAGAAATGTAGAATAGAACTCCCAAAGGCAAAGTAGGATAGAAAAGTAGTTTGTTGAGGTAGTAATAAAAGGGAGAAAGACCGTATTCAGCAGCCTTTGAATCTAAAATATTACTTTCAAAATAATTCCAAGGAGTAAACGTAAATTCTCCATAGAATAAAGTATCTAAAGTGCTTCCCAAAACGATTATTATTAGGAAATACTTGCTAAAATTCCAGAGTTGTGAATAGAATATTTTCTTGGTCAACAACCAATAAATAATAACTGCTATTTCGGCAAAAGCAATTTGAAAACGAAATAAGAAAGCCAATGAAAAATAAATCCCCAGCCAGGAAAATTTAGCTTTTTCATTTTTGTTCCAGAAAGTTGCTAATCCAAGCGTAAAAAATAGCCCCGACCAAGTTTCTGAGGAAAAACGAACTCCTAAATAGGGGATAAACCAGAGCAAAAATGAACTATAAATCAAGAGATATTGAACGGCTTTTGTTTCAATGTTAACGATTAAGCTTTTTACTAATTTGAATATCACAATTAAGGATAAAACGGCACTTAAAAGCCTTAAAATCATAGCTTGAAAATAAGGGTCTTCAATGCCTATAAATTGAGAGCCACGAATTATACTGGCCGCAATATAAACTTGAATGGTCGGTCTAATTTGAGCTGCATGTTCCCAAGCTAAATCATAATCTTGGTGAGTTCCCAATAACTTTCCAGCAAATTCAATGATTTGATAATGCTCATCAGCATGAAAATACCCATGACTGTTTATGGCAGTAATTAAAAAGCAGCAAAGCCCTAGACCAAAGGCGATTAGAGTGTGTTTCTTAAAATTTATATCCGTATTCATGAATGATACAAAACACGCATTTTTTTTTGTACTTACTGAATTCTATGAAGTTGAATCAACTTTTAGCAATTTCTCATCTTTTTTCTACCTTTAACTCATGACTTACGAAAAACGACTCAATCTCAAATCTTGGGCTGAAGAAGATCGACCGAGAGAAAAATTTTTGTTGAAAGGAAAGGGCAGCTTATCTGATGCGGAATTAATCGCCATTTTGTTAGGTTCTGGTAGTCGCGATGAAACTGCCGTTGAGCTAGCTAAACGAATTTTAAGCAGCGTAGATAATAAGCTCAATGAGTTGGGAAAATTAGATGTAAAGGCCCTTATGAAGTTTAAAGGAATTGGAGAAGCTAAGGCCATTACTGTAGCAGCCGCTATGGAATTAGGCCGCCGAAGAAAAGCGGAAGAGGTGGTTGAAAAGCCCAAAATTACTTCCAGTCAAATGGCTTATCAGCTAATTGCCGATGTGTTGGATGATTTGCCCCATGAAGAGTTTTGGGTCTTGCTTTTAAACAGAGCCAACCGACTAATAGAGAAACACAATGTATCTAAAGGTGGGGTTAGCGGTACTATTGCTGATGCAAAATTGATATTTAAACCAGCTATTGAGAAATTGGCCTCTTCCATTATCATTTGCCACAATCATCCTTCAGGGAATTTAAAAGCAAGCCAGGCAGATTTAAAACTCACCCAAAAAATAGTAGAAGCAGGAAAAACTTTAGATATTGCTGTACTCGATCACCTAATTGTGGGGAATCAAGCTTACCTTAGCCTCGCCGATGAAGGTTTAATGTAGTATGCTTTTAATCTATTTCAAACAGTTAAGTCCACGTAGCCGATATCTCTTTAAAACGGCCATGAAAACCTTTTTACGGCTAGAGAATTTTAAGTTTTCAGAAGATGTTGAAGAGTTTAAGGCCTATGAA
>CAJXFJ010000091.1 GCA_913052515.1 uncultured Flavobacteriales bacterium
ACGTTTTAAATGGCAACTACAAACCTACAACTGGTGCTTTAAAAATAAATGGATTTGATATTCACCAAGCAGAGAATCAAGAAGTCATTGAAGGAGTTATAGGCTATGTTTCACAAGATGATTTACTAATTGAAGAGTTAACCGTTTTCCAAAACATTTTCTATAATGCAAAGCTTTGTTTTGGAGACTTATCAGACCTACAAATCATAAGACTTACATATAAGGTACTTCACAGTCTAGGTTTATTTGAAATCAAACATCTGAAGGTTGGAAGCCCCTTAGAAAAAACCATAAGCGGCGGACAACGAAAACGAGTAAATATTGCTTTAGAACTTATTCGTGAGCCATCAATTATGTTTGTAGATGAACCAACTTCTGGTTTATCTTCAAGAGATTCAGAAAACATAATGGACCTACTAAAAGAGTTAACCCTAAGAGGTAAACTCATCTTTGTAGTGATCCATCAGCCCTCTTCCGAAATATTCAAAATGTTTGACAAACTCATTATTTTGGATACTGGAGGATATTTAATTTACAATGGTAATCCTGTAGATGCCATCATGTATTTTAAACAGCAAATGCAACAAGCAAATGCGGTAGAAAGTGAATGTCCGCAATGTGGTAATGTAAACCCTGAGCAAATTTTCAACATCATTGAATCTAAAATTCTTGATGAATATGGAAATCAAACGGACAAACGAAAAGTTCCACCAAAAGAATGGTCTAGAAAATACAAAGAGTATTTACTTGAAGACAATCAAAATCCTGAAATAAACACCAACCCTCCTATTGCGAATCTAAAAATTCCGAATGCATGGAAGCAATTTTTAGTTTTCATGAAAAGGGATGTGCTTTCAAAGCTAACGAATAAGCAATATTTATTAATCAATTTCTTAGAGGCACCAATACTTGGATTTATCTTATCATTTATTATCAAGTATTCTAGCACTGATGCTGCTACGGATACCGCTTATGTATTCCGTGAAAATCAGAACCTAACCGCTTATGTCTTCATGAGTGTGATCGTAGCTTTGTTTTTGGGCTTAACAGTTAGTGCTGAAGAAATTATTAGAGACCGTAAAATTTTGAAACGTGAGAAGTTCTTAAACCTCAGCAGGGGAAGTTACCTTTTCTCTAAAATATTTATCATGTTCGCAGTTTCTGCTATTCAAATATTAACATTTGTGCTAGTAGGAAATAGCATATTAGAGATTAAAGGCATGTACTTTGATTATTGGCTTGTTCTCTTCTCAGCCGCTTGTTTTGCAAATATGTTAGGTCTAAACATTTCCTCTAGTTTCGATTCTGCAGTTACTATTTATATATTAATTCCGTTCCTAATTATTCCACAGCTTATATTAAGTGGTGTAATTGTAAAATTTGACAAACTAAATCCGGTTATTACAGTCCAAAATAAAGTTCCACTAGCTGGTGAAATCATGGCATCTAAATGGGCTTTTGAAGCTATTTCAGTCAATCAGTTTAAGAATAATAAATTCAACAAACAGTTCTACTACATTGACAAGGATATAAAAACAGCAAGCTTTAGAAAGAATTTCTGGTTAAGCAGATTGAAAGATAAATTAAATCAAGTAGATCGAAATTTAAATAAGGAAGATCAATCAGAATTAATTGAAAATGCAAGAATTCTACTTTTCAATGAAATCAGTATAGAGAACAACAGAAATCCAGAGGTTCAATTTGATAGAATTGATGAACTAAATTCAGAAATTAACGAAGACTTAGTTAGCGAAATATCATATTACTTAGATGATCTCAATGAGTATTACATTGATAGCTATAAGTATTACAGTCAAGAAAAGGATGAGCTACTAATGGAGATGAATCAAAATGATAGTCTCAAAGAAGCTTTTATTGAAGCTAAAAATAAATACACCAATGAGTCTTTAGAAGACTTATTGACTAATAAAAATGATTTAGAAAAAGTAATTGAGTGGAATAATCAACTTATACAAAGAGCAGATCCCGTTTATAAAGACCCAACAGGGTTTAGAACCCATTTTTTCTCTCCAACCAAAAAATTGTTTGGAGTGCACTTAACAACCTTTTCTGCTAATGTTTTAGTGCTTTGGTTATTCTCAATCATGTTAGCAATTACACTATATTTCGATGCATTGAGAAATTTTCTCAATGGACTTGGCAAATTCTTTAAAAGGAAGAAAAAGTCATAAAAAAAGCCCCAACTAACATTGGGGCTTTTTTTATTCCATTTATAAACTTATTCTTCTATTTCTATCATTTTAAAAGGGATATTGATAATCGCTTGGTAATCTTCACCAGCTTCTAACATATCTTCATCATCCTCTTCATAATGCCAATTAATAACGACTTCACTTCCATCGTCATTAATTTTTTCAAGCTTCTTAAATACATCTAAAATACATTTCGATGAACTTGTATTAAAATACTCCAATACAATATCCACTTTTGTATTTTCTTTAGGTGAACCTGCATAATCTTCAAGTTGATCAACTAAAGGTTTGTAAAACTCAATTGAGTTTTCAGGAATTGACCTACCTTGAATTAAAAGCTTTCCCTCTTCTGGGCTAAACTTAATGGTTGGAGTTTTCGGTGTACCTTCAATAACTAAATTTTCCATGACGGTGAATTATTGTGCTATTTTTATATTTAAACTGTAAAATGAATGATCGTCGTCAACTTTTTGGAAGTCATAATCTAACTTTTGTCCAGACTTTCTCGCGATATCTATCATCCCAAGACCTCCGCCTCCCTTTTCTGACATCATTCCATTATTTAAAACTTCTTTGTAATAATCTTTTAATTCATCTTTATCCAAAGAGTTTATTTTATCTAATCGGCCTCTTAGCTTTTCAGCATTTTCGTTCTTGATGTAATTTCCAGTAAAAATAGAATAGTCATCTCCCTCTTTACCAACCATAAAAATGACTGTATTAAAACCTTCATGACTATCGTCGGCTTGTTTGTCTAAATGATGATAAAGATTCTGGAGAGCTTCAACTAAAATGTTGTAGACTTTTTTCTTGACCTTGGAAGGCTCATTGAGCTTTTCCATTTTAGATTCCATAATCTGAAGGACAGAAGTCAACAATTCGGAGGTAACATTACCTTTGAAAGATAACATAATGTTATCTTCCTCCATCCTGTTGTAAAAGTCAAAAATGTTAATATCCATTTATTTCTGGCTAAAACCACAAACTATTTGCTCTTACTTAAGCGAATAGATAATAAGTGGTACGAAATAAGATAAAAAAGTTCGATAAAACAAGACAAAGTAAAATATTTTAATGTCTAAGTCTTATTTAGATTTAATACAAATGACTCCAATGATTCACTAATTTTGCCCGCTTACTTATGAAGAAGTTTCAAGACAATTGGTTTAAAGAATGGTTTGACTCCAAGCACTATCATATTTTGTATAGTCACCGCGATTTTTCTGAAGCTGAAAACTTCATTAATAGCTTATTTGCAGCACTTGATTTAAATAAACAATCAAAAGTCCTTGACTTGGCTTGTGGCAAAGGTAGACATGCCATTCAAGTTCATGAATTAGGTTTTCAAGTAACCGGTATCGATTTAAGTCCTGAAAGCATTAGACATGCCAAACAGTTTGAAGAAAAAGGCCTAAAATTTGAAATTGGCGATATGAGAAAACTTCAAATTAATAATCAGTTTGATTTAGTGCTAAACCTTTTTACTTCTTTTGGATATTTTCAAGATGATAATGAAGACCAAGCCGCTATGAATAGTATGGCTGATTCTTTAGTAGATGGTGGGCTTCTAGTCATTGATTATTTAAACAGCCATTACGTAGAATCAAATCTTCCTACAGAAGAAAGCCAGCAAAAAAAAGGTATCGTCTTTCAAATTAAGAAGTACATTGAAGACTCGTTTATTGTAAAGGACATTCGTTTTGAAGATCAAGGAACAGAGATGCATTTTCAAGAATTTGTAAAACGAATTAATTTCAAACAATTTAAAAGCTATTTGGAACAGGCAGGTTTAAAAATTGTAAACACATTTGGCAATTATCAGCTCGATTCTTTTAATGAAGAAAACTCAGAAAGACTAATAATTGTCGCTCAAAAGTGTAAAAGGTAATGGTCTATTTTTCCCTTATAGCAGTTTCTTTAGTTGGTGGAGCTTTGGTTTTTTTTCAAAAAAGAATGCAATCCTGGGTTGGCCATGCTTTATCATTTAGTGGAGCTTATCTACTAGGAATTTGTCTTTTGCACCTAATTCCAGAGTTGTATTCACATCACGACGGACATCAACACTTTGGACTATATATCTTAATAGGCTTTTTTCTGCAATTACTTTTAGATTATTCATCTGGTGGCATAGAACATGGACACACACATGTTCATCAAAAAAGCATTGGAAAATTTCCTTGGTTGATTTTAATTAGTTTATGCATTCACGCATTATTGGAAGCATTGCCTTTAGCTCAGCTAAATCCTGGAAAACACATTGGGGAATATTTAAGTGGATTATTATTACACAAGATTCCTATTTCTTTTGTTTTGGTTTCTCTCTTAATTGCATACCGGCTGCACAAAAGCAAAGTCCTTTTAGGCTTATTTGTTTTTTCGCTCATGGGCCCTTTAGGAATTTACTTAGGAACACTTTTAGGAAATAATCAAGAAATCTATTTAAACCTTTTGGCCTTATCTATAGGAATAATCTTACATCTTTCTACAACCATTCTTATTGAAAGTAATGATCAGCACAAAATTCAATGGATTAAATTGCTACCATTATTACTAGGCTTCGGATTTGCTTTGCTTAATGAGTTAGTTCACTAATTAAAGTTTTTTGGCTTCGTTCCAATATACATCCATTTCTTCTAGGCTCATGGTATCAATCCTTTTTCCATCCTTCACTGCTGCTTCTTCCAAATACTGAAATCTTCGAATAAATTTTTTATTTGTCTTTTCTAGAGCATCTTCGGGATTAACCTTTAAAAATCGAGCGTAGTTTATGAGTGAGAATAATACATCACCAAATTCATCTTCTATTTGATTTGTTCCTTGATCTACTTCAGCTTTCAACTCTTGCATTTCTTCTTCTACCTTTTCAAAAACTTGCTCATTCTTCTCCCAATCAAAACCTACACCTCTAGCCTTATCTTGAATACGGATTGCTTTTATCATAGCCGGTAAAGACTTGGGTACACCGCCTAATACTGAATTCCGTCCATTTCCTTCTTTCAATTTAATTTTTTCCCAATTGGCTTTTACTTCTTCTTCATCTTTTACATTTATATCTCCATAAATGTGTGGGTGACGATGAATTAATTTTTCACAAATGCCATTGAGCACATCAGCCACATCGAAAGCTCCCTTTTCTGACCCAATTTTAGAGTAAAATACCAAATGCAACATTAAATCACCCAACTCCTTTTTTACTTCTTCTAAATCTCCTTCAACAATTGCATCAGCTAATTCATACGTTTCTTCAATGGTTAAATGTCGAAGTGAATCCATGGTTTGCTTTCTATCCCAAGGGCACTTTTCACGTAAATCCTCCATGATGTTTAACAATCGTTGAAATGCTTTCAATTTCTCATCCATATCTCAAATTCGTTTCGACAAAAGTAAAGTAAGTCAATCGCAATAAGGTTAAGTAAGTAAGAATTTGAATGAGCTTTTCATTTCTACTTTGGATTAAGAAATGTTCGAGTTTGGTTTTGCTGATTATTTACAATACTTAACTTTGCACAAAATATTTACACCATGAAAGTTGCCTTATTAGCCATAGTTCTTTTAGCCTTAGGATTTGCAGGAATTGCCATTAAAATATTGGTTAAAAAGGATGGAAAATTTGCCGGTACTTGCGCAAGTAACAATCCAATGCTAAATAAGGAGGGTGAACCTTGTAGCTTTTGCGGAGCTCTTCCTGATGAACAATGTCAGAAAGAAGATTAATTAGTTTCTTCTGTTCTTGATTTGATCCCTTCTGAGATATACGTTTTCAAACTACCTTCTTGATCAAAAATGAATACTGCATCCAATTGAACTGATGACTCAATAAGCTGTATTGCTTTTTCTAAACCCATAACCATACAAGCGGTAGCCCAAGCATCTGCCTCAGCAGCAGTAGGTGCAAAAATGGTAGCACTTAGTAAATTGTGTTTAACTGGACGTCCTGTCTTTGGATTTAAGCTATGACTGTACTTTTTACCATCAATCTCGACAAAAGAACGATAGTTTCCAGAAGTCACCATGGCTCTATTTTCCAAGTTTACAATGGCACTCAATTTTCGCTCTAAATTCGTGCCTTCAGGTTTATCAATTCCCACTCGCCACCACTCATTTTGCTTGTTTTTACCTCGAACCAAAACCTCGCCGCCTAATTCTATAAAATAGCGTTCAATTCCTAACTTTTCCAATTCAACAGCCATTAAATCTACGCTATATCCTTGTGCAATGGCGTTAAAATTCAACTTTGATTTTGGGTTTAACTTAATAATTGAATCTTCTTTCAATTGAAATTGGTTCATTCCACAAATGAGTAATAAACTATCTATTGCATTTGAGTCTAACAAAATGGGATTGGTGTAATCAAATCCCCAAGCTTCAATTAAAGGACCTATACTCGGATCAAAAGCACCCTGACTAGCCTGATTAATTTTTTGTGACATTTCAAAAACCAATTTAAACATAGGGTCAATTTGAATTGAAGTATTCTGATTGAGTTGTGAGATTTTAGAGGAAGGCACCCAAGTTGACATAGAAGCATCAACGGCTTTCAATAAAGAATCAATAGTTTG
>CAJXFJ010000092.1 GCA_913052515.1 uncultured Flavobacteriales bacterium
TTTATAACATTTGCAGCGTTCCCTTTGCCCATATTATTCATATAGTTTAAAATATACTCTGCTCTTAACTTTATACTATCTTCAGGATAATCTTGAACGATTTTCTCTAACGCAAGTTTAAAATCCTCTTTACTCTTTGTATGTCCAATTGCTTTGGCTTTTAAGAAATCAAATTTGGCTTGAATGTGGTTTTTCTTAAATACTTTTTCTGCTTTCTCGCAACTCTCTATTACATCACTATACAAGCCATAAGCATATAGTTTATAGGTTGCTTCATAGTATTCTTCAATCTTTTCTTTGGTTTCTTTAGACTCTTTATTATAGTCTGGATTTTTAATTAAATAGGCATATTCACTAAATGGATGATTATCTAAAATCCATGCTTTGTGAACATCCGCTTCTGCAGAATTTCCTTCAAGAAAATAAATACGATACAATTGGTAATGAGAAGGCAAGTTAAATTTAGAAGTATCGTATTGATTAATTACTCGTGTAAACGACTTAACCGCACTTGGTTTATCTTGAAAACTCTCCTTAAAAATAGTACCAACATTAAACAAAGCTTCAGCAATCTGCCCATGAGCTTCAAGCTGTTCTTTCATATCTACAGGAATATCTTTTAGGTATTCATTAACATCATATTTGCTTTCATCTTCTTCTTTTGTATCTCCTAATTCGCCATTGGAATCCACTTGATTTGCTTCAGTAGCTATTACAGAACTATTCTTATTCTTTCTCCTCCAATTGTCTTCCAAGGTTCTATCGCCCCAAATACGTTTAAACTCATTTAAGCCGAGCGACATGGTTGTTGCATTGTAGAAGTACCACTTGCCTTTACCTCGTGAAGCCGCATTATTAACTATGCCTTGATTGGTAGACAATTCTTGTTGTCTTCTTAAGGCATTAAGCTTGGCTTGTTTTTGCTCTTCATCCCGCTTTTTAATATCGGCAACAATCTTTTTTACTTTCTTTTCTCGGTCTTTTTCATTCAATTGAGCTAAGGCCAGAAGACTATCTAAACGATCAATCACTTTTAAGTTTTTGACCAATTCTTGTAAACTGTTGTTTTTGCTTTCCGCTTCGTAATATTCTGGGTGGTCTTTTGGAAGATATTGTATGGTGCTATCGTAGTGCGCTTGGGCATTCACATAAGATGGTTGATCAAAATAAATGTCTGCTAACTTTAGATAAGACAAGCCTTTTTGCCGGTTATTATTAACGCTGTATTTTGTAGACTTCCGCAAATAATCAATCGCTTGTGGCTCATCATCTTCCTTTAATGCTATTTCTGCGAGTGCGTAATATATTTGGTCTTTAAACTCCTCATTTTTCGCATCTTTAAGCATCTTTCTTAGCTCCTTCTTAATATCCTCACTTCCTGCAGTACTCACATCGTAAGCAATGGCGCGACTAATTCTTGCATTAAATCGCATAACATACTCTGGGTTCATTTTAAGCACCTTAGAGTACAAATTCGTTGCTCGAGAATATTCTCTTCTTTCTTGATAAAGTTGTGCTAAAATGTAAGTTAATCGTCTTCTTTGGTATTTCTCTTTCTCATATTTAATAGCCTCTTCAATATTTAAAATGGCATTCTCAACATCATAATCTTTCTTGATGTGATAATCTGCTACAGTTGCATAATAATGTCCTAGAAGTTCTTCTGGAAATTTCTTTCTTTCATCTTCTGCCAAATCGATAAATTCTTCTGCTTTATCCCAATCACGAGTTTCTATGTAAGTTCTTATGAGGCCTACCAAACCTTCATAACGTTGCTCACTCTTTTTAAAGGCTTGGTATACATATAAGTTGGTTTCTTCGGCTAGGCCAAATTCATATTTGTAATACCTTGCTTTGGCAATAAGTAAATAGCTGTCATCTATCCATTTTACATGTTCCTTACGCTTTATATACATGCTATGTCGCTCTATCACTTCCGAACATTTTTCAATGATCAGATCCATGTCTGGATACATGCTTTGAGATTTTTGCTCGTCTGGTATAATAAAAATGGGCAATAGTTGAGTGTAGTCGTCTACTTGCTGAGTTCTCAGGTTAGCTTCATTCTTCTTTAATAATTCTCGCGCATTGAAGTATCCGTTGTACCTAGAAGTAGTATTATGATAAGCTCTAGAAATAACTGTACTCTTTTCCCTTGAACAGGAAAAAAGTAATAGGACAATTAAACTTATGAGAGAATGTTTCTTCAAGATATATGCTCAATAGTGGTTTACTAACCTCGATTCTATCAAATTATTATGCTGAAATTTGAGCGCCAAAGTTAGTTAAACTACAAAGATTGGTAACAACCTATTCGAGGCTTAACTTTGCATTGGAATTTTGGATATACATGGAGCAAGAGAAAAAAAATAAAAAACTTCTAAAAAAGCTTAAACATAAGTATCGTTTAGTGATTTTGAACGATGCCACTTTTGAAGAACGTTTTTCATATCGACTTTCTCCATTAAATATTTTCACACTTACACTTTCACTTGCCGTTATTTTAATGGCAACTGTAGTAGTCGTAATTGTTTTTACTCCTTTAAGAGAATATATTCCTGGTTATACAGATGTGAGCTTGCGTGAAGACTTAACCAAAATGGTTTTGAAAAGTGATTCTCTTGAACATGAGCTAAATCAGAATAAAATTTATTTAGCTAACATTTCAGCTATTTTAAAAGGAGAAGACCCAGCCTCTAATGACTCTTTGTTAACTGACACAATATCTCCTTCGCAAATTGGAAACCCTGCGTTGCGTTCAAAAGAAGATTCTTTATTGCGGGATTACGTTGAAAGAGAAGATTCATACTCGTTAAAAAGTTCTTCTAACGCCAATCAGAATTCCAATAGAAATATTTATTTCTTTACTCCTTTAAAAGGCAGTTTAACAAACTCTTATGATCCAACAACTGATCATTTTGGGGTAGATGTAGTTGCGCCAAAAGATGAAGCCATAAAGGCAACATTAGATGGAACGGTAATTTCTGCGGATTGGACTGTTGAGACTGGATATGTGATTCACCTTCAACATAAAAACGATCTCATTTCAGTTTACAAACACAATTCGGTTTTACTAAAGAAAACGGGCGACTTAGTTAAAGCTGGTGAACCTATTGCTATTATTGGAAATTCAGGTGAATTAACTTCCGGACCACACTTACACTTTGAATTGTGGAAAGCTGGAATTCCTCTTGATCCTACCAAATATGTCAACTTTTAATTTCTATGGGAATAAAAGCGTCCTTGAGTAAACCCTTTGCTAAATGGGTTTCTAATCGAAATTACAAGTGGGCAAGCAATCCAATTAAAACCCAAAAGGAGGTTTTTATTCATTTACTTTCAAAAGCAAAGAATACACAATTTGGAAAGGACCACAAATTCGCTTCCATTGAAAGTTATTCAGATTTTAAACGCTTGGTTCCAATTAGGGATTATGAGGAGCTAAAGCCATATATGGAAAGAGTGGTTGCGGGAGAAGCCGATGTTTTATGGCCTGACAAACCGATTTACTTGAGCAAAACATCAGGAACCACTTCAGGTGCCAAATACATTCCATTGACTAAAGAGTCTATACCCAATCACATTAACGCAGCTCGAGACGCCATACTACATTACATTGCAGAAACAGGAAAAACCGATTTTGTAAATGGAAAGATGATTTTCTTGCAGGGTAGTCCTGAGTTAGATCATAGTGGGCCTATTCCAGTTGGTCGATTATCTGGTATTGTAGCTCACCATGTTCCCAATTATCTTCAAAAAAACAGAATGCCTTCTTTTGAAGTGAACTGCATTGAAGATTGGGAAACCAAAGTGGAAGCCATTTGCCGAGAAACTATTCCAGAAAACATGAGTCTCATAAGCGGCATACCACCTTGGGTGCAAATGTATTTTGAGAAGCTCATTGAACTAAGTGACAAGGGTCAAATCAAAGAGGTGTTTCCCAATTTTTCACTTTTCATCTATGGAGGTGTAAATTACGAACCATACCGCGCAGTAATGGAAAAACTCATTGGAAAGTCAATTGACTCAATTGAGCTTTATCCAGCCTCTGAAGGGTTTATTGCCTTTCAAGATTCACAACATGAAGAGGGCATGCTTTTATTGTTGAATTCAGGCATCTTTTATGAATTTATCCCTTCAGATGAGTTCTTTGATGAAAATCCGAGAAGAATCATGTTAGACGAAGTCGAGCTGGGCGTAAATTATGTGATTATTCTAAATACAAATGCAGGTCTTTGGGGATATAATATTGGTGATACGATTCGATTTGTATCAAAGTCGCCTTATCGCATTGTGGTTAGTGGAAGGCTAAAACACTATACCTCAGCATTTGGAGAACATGTGATTGCTGAAGAAGTTGAACGCGCAATGAGTGAAGCTTGTCAAAAATTAGCTATTCAAGTAGAAGAGTTTCACTTGGCACCACAAGTAAATCCCAAAGAAGGCTTACCCTATCATGAGTGGTTTGTTGAAGCGACTTTAAATAATGAAGAAATAAAGCAATTAAGTAAATCGTTAAATGAAGCGATGATAAAGCTGAATCCCTATTATAAAGATTTGATTCATGGAAAGGTGTTAAAAGAATTGGAAGTCACTCAACTGCCAAAAGGAACTTTTAAGGCTTTTATGAAATCGCAAGGAAAACTAGGGGGTCAAAATAAGTTACCAAGGTTGGCCAATGATCGGAAACTGGCAGATAGCCTTCTCCGCAATCTAACGAACTAAGGCCCTGAAATTTGATGATTTTGTCATCTTATTCCATGTAATTAATCAAGACTATTTAATACAGTCAATTAGTAGTGGTTTTTAAGTGCTTTTAACAAAGCAAGACTTTTTTACCTTTATTGATTATTAACTAACCAATGCATAAATCATGAAAAAAATAACAGCAATACTATTTTTCTTTGCTTTTACTTTTGGGCTTATGGCCCAAAATACCGAAGAATGTGCTTCCGGAATTATTCATCAAAGACTTTTACAGAATGACCCTGAATATGCCAGTCGAATTCAAATGAATGAGAGCTTAATTCAGCATGTTCAGAAAACAAGTCCAATTTCAAAAAGTGGAAGCATCCTACAAATTCCGCTCGTGGTGCATGTCATTCATACGGGGCAGGCAGTTGGAGTAGGAGCAAATATTTCAATGTCGCAAATCACATCGGCTATTGATACCTTGAATGCTCGTTATAGAAACTTTCAAGGAAGCAGTGTTGATACAGAAATTGAATTTGTTTTAGCAAAAAGAGACCCGAATGGAAATGTTACAAATGGGGTTGTACGCGTTGATGGCTCCTCAGTTTCATTATATGCCACCGAAGGAATAACCGCAGGAAATGGTTCAGGAGCTAATGAAATTGACGTTAAAAATCTAAGCCGATGGCCAAACACACAATATTATAATATTTGGGTTGTCACTGAAATTGAAGATAATGATGGACTCTTTGGAATTCAAGGATATGCCTATTTTCCCGGAGCAAATCAAAATATTGATGGCACAGTAATTATGAATACTTGTTTTGGAACTACAGGCACTGTTAACTCCTTTAATAATCGAAATAGAACATTAGTTCATGAAATTGGTCATGGATTTAATTTATACCATACGTTTGAAGGAGACGCAAGTGGCACAACATGCCCTTCAACAACCAATGGTTGCGGATCAGGGGTAGGTGATTGTGTTGCTGACACAGACCCACATATAAGAGCTGCGAGTAATTGCCCCACAGGAACCAATTCTTGCACGGGGAATAGTATTGATGGAGTTACTTCAAATTTTATGAATTACTCCAGTCAAACCTGCGCTGTTAACTTTACTTCGGGTCAATCAAGTAGAATGAGGGCTGCAATTTTAGCGAGTAGACCGAGCTTAATCACATCACTTGGAGCAGTTGCTCCAAGTGGAAGTAGTTTAACTTCTGCAAGCTGCATTCCTATAACTTCTAATACTAATAATGGATTTGGATTTGGCCTTTATGAATTTAACTTTAGTGATGTTCATGTGGTTTCAGATGGAACAGTGGATGAAGGTGGATATGTTGATCAAACAAATCATCAATTAATTTCAGTAATTGAAGGTGGAACATACCCAATGAGCATAAATACAGGTTCTGCGAACAATGAAGATATTGAAGTTTATATCGACTATAATAACGACGGAGATTTTCTTGATGCTGGAGAAGTTGTAATGACTTCTTCAAACAGTTTAACCCATGCAGATACGATTCATATTCCAGCTTCAGGCGCAACAACAAATACTCCGCTTAGACTTAGAGTAATTTCGGACTGGCATAGTAACACAATTACTGGTTCTTGTTATAATCCAACATATGGACAAACGGAAGACTATGCATTATATATAGCAGCCTCAAGTTCTCCTTTAAGTTTAAGTATTTCTTTAATAGATATTTCTTGCAAAGGCGCGGCAGATGGAACTGCTGTAGTTACAGCTAGTGGTGGAGAAACTCCTTACACTTATTTGTGGAGTAGTGGTCAAACAACAGCTAGTATAAATAATTTAGTTGAGGGGCATTACCTAGTTACTGTAACAGACAATAATGGAGATTTTGATACCCTTAGTACATTCATTAATGAGCCGGAAGAGTTGAAGTCACAAATCATTATGGTGAACAACATTTCTGCAGTAGGAGCCACTGATGCAGAACTAGTGGCTTGGTCAAGAGGAGGTACTCAACCCATAAATTATTTATGGGATGATGCAAGCAGTCAAACTACAAGA
>CAJXFJ010000093.1 GCA_913052515.1 uncultured Flavobacteriales bacterium
TCTTCGTAAATCTGATAAGCTATCCGATTTACCTTTTGCAGAATATTTTGATGGCTTAATATCTGGGTTTTACTTTCTGACATATTCGTTTTTTTCAAAAATAGTGAAGCTTACTTTTTTACAGCAATTAAAAATAATTCTCTTCCCGCTCTTGGTTTAATTGAGTTGTACGAATTTTCAAAGGTCTTGTATTCAAAGTAATCATCAAAGTAGTTATGATACTCGCTTTTTGAGCCGCCAAAAGGAGGTTGGTCTTCATTTAATGGTACAGACCAAAATAAGCCGACTAACTTACCATTATCCTTTAATAATGAAGCTGATTTTTTGGCATATTCCGCTCGGTGAGCAGGATTGATTGCACAAAAAAACGTCTGCTCAACCATTAAATCATATTCGCCCTCATGGTGAAAAAAATTGTCTTGTATTAAATGCGCTTTTGGAAAATCTGGATGCTTTTTAGCAAATTCTTCTAGTGGACTAGGAGCAAGGTCAAGTAAAAAAACATTTGTAAAGCCTTGTTCGTGCAGGTAGCTAGCTTCGTGAGCATTTCCACAACCAGGGATTAAAATCGAAATTGATTTGTCTTGTATTTGATCAAAATATTCCTTCAAAGGGGTGCTAATTTCTCCAACGTCCCATCCTGTATTTCCTTCTTGATATCGAGCTTCCCAATCAGTTACTGCTTTCATTTTTTAAGTTTTAAGAGCACTATATTTTCTACATGATGCGTTTGTGGAAACATATCTACTGGTTTTACGGCAGCAACTTCATACTTTTCATCAAGCCATTGCAAGTCTCTTGCTTGTGTAGCCGGATTACAACTGACATAAACAATTTTAGGTGCTTCTAGCTTAAGCAATTGTTTTACCACATCTTCGTGCATGCCTGCTCTTGGTGGGTCTGTAATTACCACGTCGGCTTTGCCATGTTTTGCTACAAAATCTTCCGTAAAAACATCTTTCATATCACCTGCTAAAAAAGTGCAGTTTTCGATTTCATTCATTTGGGCGTTAAACTTTGCATCTTCAATGGCTGCTTCTACATATTCAACCCCGATTACACGTTTGGCTTCATTAGCAATGTAATTAGCTATTGTGCCAGTTCCAGTATATAAATCATAAACCACATCATCTTTGCCTATTTCGGCTAGTTGAGCGCTTAGTTCATACAATTTGTGAGCTTGCAATGAATTGGTTTGGTAAAATGATTTAGGCCCTATTTTAAATTGCAATGTTTTGGTATTTGAGAAGTTTGGCATGCTTTCCAAAATGTATTCTCTACCACTAAAACAAATGATTTCTTGGTCGGCAATGGTGTCGTTTCTTTTCTCGTTAATGACATACAACAACGAAGTGACTTCAGGGAACTGCGTTTTAAATGCATTTAATAGCGCTTCTCTTTCTGCTTTCAATTCTTTGAAAAAAGAAAAAATTACCATGATTTCACCTGTGGCGGCTGTTCGTATGGTTAAGTTCCTCAAAAAACCATGCTGCTCGCGCAAATCAAAAAAGGAGAGCTCATTTTTTAGAGCATACTGTTTCACCCAATTTCGAATAGCATTGGAAGGGTCTTCCTGTAACCAGCATTTTTTAACGTCTAGCACTTTGTCAAAACGACCAGGAACGTGAAAACCTAGTGCATTTCGGTTTTCAAAATCTTCTTTTGAGTCAACTTGTTCTTGGGTAAGCCATTCCTTATTAGAAAAGGTGAACTCTAGCTTATTGCGGTAAAACTGTGTTTTCTCAGAAGGAAGAATTTTTTCAATCTCCGGTAATTCTATTTTAGCAATTCGCTGAAGGGCATCTTCTACGGTTTGCTGTTTGTTTTTGAGTTGATCTGCATAGCTAATAAACTGCCACTTGCAGCCACCACAAACTCCAAAGTGTTCACAAAAAGGCTCAACCCTGCGTTCAGAGTATTTATGCACTTTGGTAACTCGGCCTTCCATGTAGCGTTTCCGCTTTTTGGTAACTTGAACATCTACCACATCACCAGGAACAGTTTGTGGAATAAACAGTACTTTATCGTTTACTTTCGCTAAGGATTTTCCTTCAGCAGCCATTTCTAATACTTCTACAGCTTCAAAAAATGGTTTTTGTCTTCTTCTTCTGCCCATATCTTGCAAAAGTAGATGAAAGCAAATTAACAGGGCTTTAAAGTGAAAAGGATTTCACGATTTCTATGGAATGCAAATCGAAATAGATAATTTTGGAAAACCTTAAAAATTAAAGAGTAGAGTTATGATAAAAGAAAAGATTTCTAGCCAAGAGGCCATGGATTTAGAGAACCAATATGGAGCGCATAATTATCATCCTTTGCCTGTTGTACTGAGCAGAGGAGAAGGAGTATACATGTGGGATGCTGAAGGCAAGAAATACTATGACTTTTTATCTGCTTATTCTGCGATTAATCAAGGACATTGTCATCCAAAAATTGTGGGTGCCATGATGGAGCAAGCGCAAACCTTAACCTTAACCTCTCGGGCTTTTTATAATGATGTTTTGGGGCAATTTGAAAAGTTTGCCACTTCCTTTTTTGGTTTCGATAAAATTTTGCCCATGAATTCAGGAGCTGAGGCCGTTGAGACTGGTATTAAGCTGTGTAGAAAATATGCCTATGAAAAAAGAGGTATTTCTGAAAATGACGCCAAAATAATAGTTTGTGATGGAAATTTTCACGGTAGAACTACGACCATTATTTCTTTTTCAAACGATGAAGTTGCAAGAAAAAGCTATGGTCCTTATACACCAGGTTTTATTCGCATTCCTTACAATGATTTAGATGCTTTAGAAAAGGCCTTGCAAGAAGAGAATGTAGCAGGCTTTTTGGTAGAACCTATTCAAGGTGAAGCAGGTGTTTATGTGCCAGATGAGAATTACATTGAAGAGGCAGCCAAGATGTGTCAGAAGAATGGTGTACTTTTTATTGCTGACGAAGTGCAAACCGGAATTGCAAGAACAGGAAAGTTATTAGCTGTTTGTAAAGGTTGTGATTGTCCAACTCCAAGATGTGAAAGTAGAGCCGGTTTTAAACCAGATATTCTAGTTTTAGGAAAAGCCCTATCAGGTGGGGCGTACCCTGTAAGTGCTGTACTGGCAAATGATGACATTATGATGGTCATTAAGCCGGGGCAACATGGTTCCACTTTTGGTGGTAACCCAATTGCCGCTAGAGTTGGTATGGCAGCACTACAAGTGGTTGAAGAAGAGAATTTAGCTGAAAGAGCCGAAAAACTAGGACAGATTTTTAGAGCAGAAATGCAAAAACTAGTTGAAGAATCTGACTTGGTAAACTTAGTAAGAGGTAAGGGGCTTTTAAATGCAGTTGTGATCAACGATACAGAAGATTCTTCGACCGCTTGGGACATTTGTGTAGCCTTAAAGGAAAATGGCTTATTAGCCAAACCAACCCATGGAAACATCATTCGTTTTGCACCTCCTTTAGTCATGACTGAAGAAGAATTGATGGACTGTGTTCGAATAATCAAAGAAACGATTCTAAGTTTTCAGAAGTAAGAATTATTGAGTTTGTGCGGTAGCGTTCTGCTACCGCCAATTCTAAAGTCAAGCCATTGAAGAATTTATTGATTGCTTTGTTTTGCATTGCTTCATTACAAAGCCTAAGTCAGGAGATTAGCTCCAAAGAATATAAGAGCAAAAAGGGTGAAATGTTTTTTTATTGGGGCTGGAATAGATCCGTTTACAGCAAATCCACTATGCATTTTAAAGGTGAAGATTACAGCTTTCGCCTTGATAAGGTAAAAGCTTATGACCGACAAACCGATTTATCGCTTATTTATATCAATCCTGGAACGATAACCATTCCTCAATTCAATTTTCGCATTGGCTATTTTATTTCCAATCATTGGAGTATTTCTTTTGGTTTAGACCATATGAAGTATGTCATGCTTCAGAATCAGCGTTCACGAATAACAGGAAATATTGGAAAATCAGGCGGTAAATATGAAGGAACTTACAACAAAGAAGAGATAGAACTGGAGTATCATTTTTTAAGATTTGAGCATACCGATGGCTTGAATTATGGAAACATAGAGCTTCGTCATCAAAAGAAATTTCATGCATGGAAATACTTTAACTTTAGCTTAATTCAAGGTTTTGGAGCGGGTTTAGTGGTTCCAAAAACCAACTCAAACATTTTAAGTAAAGGAAGGAACGATGAGTTTCACCTTGCGGGCTTCGGTTTAGATGCAATTTTGGGCATACAAATGAGGTATAAGCGTGGAGCATTTATTCAAATGGAAGCAAAGGGTGGGTTTATTGATATGTATGACATCTTAACCTCTCCTTATAGTGAAGATCGAGCAAGTCAGCATTTTTTCTTTTTTCAACCCAACGTTGTAATTGGTTATCAATTTGGACTAAAACGAAAGCAATCGAATTAGGCATTTGAGCTTAGATTTATATCTTTAGCTTAAAAATGGTGCTTTTAGATTTATTCGGCATAGGAATGGCCATGACCTTAACCCTAATAGCTATAGGATTATTTGCCTTGCTGCTGCCTATTTTGGCTATTATTGATATACTCACTTCAGAGTTTAAAGGCAATGATAAAATTGTTTGGCTCCTAGTAGTTATTTTTCTTTCCTTTTTTGGAGCGATTCTATATTTGGTAATCGGTAGAGAGCAGAAATAAAAAAACCGTAACGTTAATTACGGTTTTTCTAATGTGTTTTAACTAACTATTAATAGTAAATCAGTCTTCTTACTTGTGCTACGTATTTAGCTAAACGAATCACTTGCTTGGTATAACCAAACTCGTTATCGTACCAAACATAAAGTACAATGTTTTTCTTGTCAGAAGAAACGATAGTTGCAGGACTGTCATAAACAGAACAACAAGTATTTCCAATAATGTCGCTAGAAACGGTTTCACCATCTGTTGAGAAGTAAATTTGGTTCACCAACTCACCCTCTAAAGCGGCTTTTCTGAGCAAATCATTAATTCCTTCTACAGAAGTTTCTTTTCCTACTGTTAAGTTCATAATAGCTAATGAACCATTTGGGGTAGGAACACGAACTGCATTCGCTGTTAATTTATCTTGTAAGCTTGGAATTACTTTAGTAACAGCTTTTCCTGCACCTGTTTCTGTAATTACCATATTGATGGCTGCTGAACGTCCACGACGGGTTTTATTGTGCATATTGTCCAACAAATTTTGGTCGTTGGTGTAAGCATGAACGGTTTCAATGTGTCCTTTTTCTACTCCTAAATTATCTTCAATAACTTTCAAAACAGGAACAATCGCATTGGTAGTACAAGAAGCAGCAGACAAAATGTTATCGTTTTCTAAATCCACATCATTTTTATGATTTACGCCATAAACAATGTTTGGAATTTCTTTTCCTGGTGCAGTTAGCAACACTTTGCTCGCACCTTTAGATTTTAAGTGACGACTTAAAGCTGTTTTATCCTTAAAAACTCCAGTATTGTCAATAATTAACGCATCATTGATACCATATTGCGTATAGTCAATTTCATCTGGCTGATTAGCATTGATCATGTGAACGATTTGACCATTAATGTTCATAGTTCGTTCTTTGGTGTCAACTTCAACAGTTCCATTAAAAGTGCCATGCACAGAATCGTTTCTTAATAAAGCCGCTCTTTTTTCTAAAGCCACTTCATCATCGTTTCTAGTCACAATAGCTCTTAACCTTAATTGTTGACCTTTTCCAGCTTGCTTCACTAACTCACGTGCAGCAATTCTACCAATTCTACCAAAACCATATAAAACAACATCTTTTGGTTCTAGCTTTCTTCTTTCAACACCAATAAAGCCATCTAGCTTATGGTTTAAAAATTCTTGTTTGGAAGAAAAGTTTTCTTCTTCTTTCAACCACTCATTTGCCAATTTGCCAATATCAATTTTAGATGGCGCCAAGTCCATGTTTAATATTTCTTTAGCAAGGTCAGCAGTGTCGTAAATGCTTACTGGGCGATTCGTGAAGTTCTGAGCATTTTTATGCATCTTCAAAACTTCAGAAACACTTCGATCAACAAGGTGATTTCTAAATAATACGAGTTCAATAGATTTTCCGTAAAGTAGTTGACCAACGGTATTGTTTAAGTCAACGGCTTTTTTTTCTTGATCTACCCATGAGTTCAATTCAGATTCGAACTCTTCGGCTACTACAGGTTTTTTCATTTCTGTGTCCATTTAAGCTAAGGCTTTGTTAAGATTAAGGTCATATTAATTTAAGCTGCAAAAGTCGTCAATTTTTCTACCGCTAACAAGTGGATGTATTAAATACGAAAAGCCTGCGATAACTACTATCGCAGGCTTTTCTACACACTAACCAAAACAACCGTTACATACCAAAGCCATAATAAGCTTTGCGGCCATTTAGATATACTCCATTTAGAAGTACTCCACCTTTTTTGCTTTTAATAATTTGTAATAAATCTTCAGTTGTTTTTACTTCTTTGTTGTCAACTCCAGTAATGATAAAGCCTTCTTGCATACCCGACTTTCGAAGTTTTCCCGCAAATAATTCGGTTACGGTTACCCCGCCTTCTAGTTCTAACTTTTCAAGGGTTTCAGAATCGGTATTCTCAAATTTGGCTCCTAAAGTTTTCAGTAAATCTGATTTTGTATTGGTAATGATTTCTGTATTTCCTTCGAAGTTCTTTAAGATGACAGATTTTGTGATTTCTTTTCCTTTTCTATTTACGGTTATATCAACTTC
>CAJXFJ010000094.1 GCA_913052515.1 uncultured Flavobacteriales bacterium
AACCTGGAATAACACCAAGGCTCACTTCTGGTAAACCCATTTTTGCATTTTCTGATGCTACTCGAATATGGCAAGCCATGGCCAATTCTAGTCCTCCTCCTAATGCAAAACCATTAACAGCGGCTATAATTGGAGTTGTGCAGTTCTCAGCTACATCAAACAAATCTTCTTGTCCTTTTTGAGCAAGCGCCTTTCCTTCTTCGGTAGAAAAATTGTGAAACTCTGAAATGTCTGCTCCAGCAACAAATGCCTTATCACCAGCACCTGTTAAAATAATCACTTTTACCGCCGGATTTTTATCCGCATTTTTTATTGCAGTTCCCAATTCGGCAATGGTATCTCTATTTAAGGCATTCAGCTTATCAGGGCGATTGATGGTAAGGTATAAAATGTTGTTTTTTTCTTCTTGAAGAATGTTTGACATGACGTTTTATTTGATGAAAAACAAAGGTAAATGATTGTTTTTTGAATCTCCTTTTTTTCTAGGAGAATTCTGATTGTCTTTCGACTAGAATGCTAATGAATCTTTTTTTTATTGTTTTATCAGTCCGAGTGATTTCTTGTCCATCTCAATGCTATCGCATTGTAGTTCTCGATACCCGTCCAAACGGAGTTCTTTCAAGCAAGCTTTTTTCTTGTCGCATCGAGTGGTTTTGCCTAAGGCAAAAGTGTATCGAGATGGACAAGAAAACGAACTATCACATTTAATAGAAAGTTCAAAGTCTTAATGAAAATATACTTCTTAAAACTTTAGCGACTATACCATCTTAATCTTCACCTCAAAAATTGCTCCTTCACCTTCTTCTGATGCCACGCTAATATTGCCTCCCATTTGTTTTACTATACTTTTTGCCATAGCTAAACCCAAACCAGTTCCTGAACTTTTGGTGGTAAAATTGGGTTCAAAAATACGCTCTATCTGCTCTTTTGGAATTCCTATTCCATTATCCTTAACCTGAATCACACAAGTTTCATTTTCTTGTGTTAAATGCACTTCAATTTTACCTTCTTCCTGATCTAGTATTGCCTGAGCCGCGTTCTTAATTAAATTATTAAAAAGACGTAATAATTGATCTTTATCCCCTCTTACTTGAATAGCTCTATTGTTTTCATCCATATGCAAATCAATATTTACTTCATGATCGTACAAATGAACCGCCGACTCCAAAACTGGCGAAACCGCTAAAACAACATGCTCTTTTTCAGGCAATTTCGCAAAATTTGAAAAGGCATTGGCAATGTTTGATAGCGTATCAATCTGCTCAATTAAAGTTTGAGTGGTCTGTTGCATACGCTCGGCCAAATCATCTACGCCTGCATCAGCCGCTCTTTGCAAATGTTGTATACTCAACTTCATGGGCGTTAGCGGATTCTTTATTTCATGAGCCACTTGTTTGGCCATTTCTCTCCATGCACTTTCTCTTTCGCTTTGAGCAAGCTGCTCCGCACTTTCATTCAATTCAATCACAATTCGATTATATTCCTTTACCAATGCCCCAATTTCATCTTGACTATTCCATTCAATCAGATTTACCGAAGAACCCAATTTTAAGCCTGAGATTTGTTCACGAATTAGTCGCAAGGGTTTTGATAATTGATTGATGAGCAAAACAGAAACCAATAAAGCCAGTGTAAAAATGGCTACATAAATATTCAAAGTAGAGACAATGAAGGAAGAGAGTTCTTGCTGAAACTGATCTTGTCTTGCAAAATAGGGCAAATTGAGGTAGGCCAAAATTTGATTGTCGTAGTTTCTAAAAGGAATATATGCTGAGAGGTATGTCATTTCTCCAATGCTTTCTTCTTGCACCCATTCCGACTTTTTTTGTCGATTTAGCTGCTCAAAAGCTTTTGGGTTCATGCGCAGGCTTTTGAGTTTTTGCTCAAAAATTTCAGGCCGTGAACTGGCATACAATGTGCCACTGGTATCGTACAGATTTATATCGGTATAAAATACATTGGAGAACTTAATTAGAATGCCAGTAATATAGGCTTGCAAAGGTTCAGCGAGTACTTCCTCTGCTCCAATCTTCTGTTCCAGTTCCATGTCAATAGAGCGCACTTTTTCACGTAGGTTCATGAAGTTTTTCTGCTGATACTGATTTTGTATGTAATAGAACGTCCCCACGGAAAAGGCAACAAGTGATATCATTAAAGAGCCCACTAAAAACAACTGTACTTTGGTAGAATAATCGGCAAACTTGAGACTAAAATGATAAGGAACAGCTGAAAAAGTAAAGGCTAATAGCACATAAAGCAATGCAAAAATGACAAACAAAAAGGCCCAGGCTGTTAACCAATCTAAGGGATTGGGTATAGCAGAACTAAGAACTAATGTCGTTTGCTTGTCTTTGGCATAAGCAATATGCAGAAAACCATCCTTTTCAATTTTTAGAAAAGACAAAGGCTCTAAGCCCTTTGAAGCAACTTCCCTAGAATAGTTGTAGGCCCCATTGTGATAAATCAATTCTAAATTTTCATAAATGGCATAACTAAACTCATTCAAATCCAAATCGTCCTCTTTGCTATTTGCATCTAGCAAGAGCTCAGGATAACCTTGCTCAGCGGTAATTAAATTGGCACTCAACTCCATGTAAAGGGTAAAAGGAAGAGAATCAATCTGAAAGTTTAGCTCCGCTAAATATTCAATACGACCAGGAAAATTTTGAAGTTGAAAAAGGTTGTTCGAAGAGATGACTTCACCTTCTCTTCTCAATCGTTCCATGAAAAAATCTCTACACGATGTAAAATAATTACCAGTGCTTAAATACAAACTATCCTCTTCGCGACAAGGTGTGTAAATAATTTCAAACTTCTCCCAATAGCCATTAAAGTAATTGCTTTCTAAATAATGCTTTATTTCTTCAAGCTGATTTTCGTAGTTACGAAGTTTATTCTTTAAGGTATCATCTTGCAACATGTTCTGCTGCAGCTCGGTAAATAAATACTCAGCTACTGGGTCTTTCTCTTCAGCCAACTTCTGAAGAATAAATTTCATTTGTTCTTCTTCCACTTGCAAGCTTTTCCATTTTATGGTAAATGCCCCTATGGCTGAAACCACAAGCAATAGAAAAACAGCTCCCCCAAAGCCACTTAGCCATTTGGGGTACAAACTAGCCTTTGGTTGTTTGTAACTAAATATTCTTCTAAGTCCTGTATCAAATAGCAAAAATGAAAGAAAGAAGCTTAAGGCAAAGGCAATCAAACTCAAGTAGCTTTCTGCACTTAAGTCAATCATGTTGTTCAAATTGTAATTAATGGCTGAATTACTTACCGATTTTTGAATCAACAAAAAACTGATGGCTAACCAAGCTATTGCTGCAAAAAGTTCTAAATAGCCTAAAAAAGACCAGCGCAATTTTAAACTCCATTTTTTCCATAGATAGAGCAAATAAAACAACCCTATTAGGTGTAATAACAAATCCCCTAAAGAAGGAACCAGAACTGAAATTCCAAAAGTAGCGGCCTGAAATAAGGCTAGATCTTCCCAAGTACTTGGAACAAAAAGAAACAACAATATGCGAAGAGTCAAAACAGCAAATACATGAATTAGGAAATTCAAACTGTTTTTTTGAGGAGGAAATAATTTTAACATGGACCAGAAAAGGCCGATAAATGCCAGCAAGCTCATTAAATTAATGAGATAAGCTGTAGCGCCACCTAAATGAGTAGTTTCTGAGAACACCAAGCCGATAAGTGCTTTTCCTTCTTTGCTTTGAAGCACAAAATCAGCATTTTCAGTTGCGCTTATGTCTACAATATTGGGATACTGAAAGTCGGAATCGAACTCACTTTTTAAGTATTTATTTTCATACGAAAACTGTCTTTTCAATAAGAACACAGCCATGTATTGCTTGCCATTGTGCTTTTGATTCATCAAATAATACCAACCATTAGATGCAAAAACTACAGTATCTTGAAACTGGCTAAAATCAAATGGTGATGGTAAAATATCTTCCGACCAAAAGATGGTCTTATCATCTTCAAACACATAAAAAGAAAAGTCTGAATTTGGAAGGTCTTGATTTGAAAAATCAGCGGTCTCAAACTGATTTTGAAATATTTGCAATTCCTGTTGGAGTTGCTTTTGTTTTTCCCAAAAAGTTTCTTGAAAATGATTTGCTTCTTGCTGAGGGTTAACTGTACTTTCAAAAAATTGCAAGTAAGCGAATGCTAAAAAGAGCGCAGAAAGCAATAAAACAAGAAACCATTTTAATTTTCGCATGAGGCAATGATAGCAAAAATCAAGCCCATAAAAGCAAAACCAAATAGAACTTCATTTGAATCACTAGCGATGCAATAAAATCTTACTTACTTTTAGCCTTAGCTGTTATGGGTACAACACTTTCACATATTGCATTGGCGTTTCCCAAAAAGAAATTTACCAATGAGGACTTTTTTACTCAATTTCCAGAAGAAAAAGAGAGTAAAACCTGGAACAAATTGGGTATCAAACAACGCCATTTGTTTCATGAAAAAGAGGTGCCTTCAGACTTAGCCGTTGAAGCAGCAGAAAAGCTTTTTTCAAATCAGCCTGAACTGCGAAAAGAAGTAGACTTTATTCTATTTTCTTGTCCAGAACGCGATTATTACACTCCGGTTACTTCAGGGGTTTTACAAAGTCGCTTGGGAATTTCACAACAATGCGGCTGTATGGATGTACACCAAGGATGTACGGCTTTTGTTTATTTGCTCTCTCTTGCCGATGGACTATTAAGCATTGGCGTTGCAAAAAAAGTTTTGATTTTAGCAGTTAGCCCATTGAGTAAAAAACTGCACCCAAAAGATAAAGCCAATCGCTTTTTATTTGGAGATGCTGCAACTGCATTTGTGGTTGAAAAAAACGAAAGTTCAAAAGTTCATAGCTACTTATTTGGCAACGATGGTAGCCAAAGTGATCGAATTATTATTAAAGACGGAGAAGCAAGAAACGTTTTTAATGCTGATTCTGAAAAAGCAAAAATCAATCGATTTAAGGAAACCCAATACGACGGCTTTTTTTATCAAAATGGAGCAGGTGTTTTTCGATTTACCTTAGACCGTGTGCCTCAAATGATTGATGACATTTTAAGTAAGGCCAATTATACCAAAGATGATATCGATTTGTTTATCTTGCATCAGCCAAATGTTTTTATGGTAAAAACCTTGGCTAAATTTGCTAAACTTCCAGCTGAAAAAGTAATTGTTGATGTGGAAGATTATGGCAATACTGGGAATGTGAGTATTCCTATTTTAATACACAATTTAAAAGAAAAAAAGACCTTAAGAAAAGGAATGAAACTACTAATTGCAGCCTTTGGAACTGGACTAAGTTGGAATGGATGCATTTGGGAAATTTAGCATAAACTATGGAATACAAAGAATTTGAAGAACAGGTTCGTGATGTTTTAGAACTTGAAGATGATGTACAGTTGGATAAAGATCAAAAGCTAGTAGACACCGACTATTGGAGTAGTATGCATGCCTTATTAATTATGGCCATGGCTGAGTCTGAATTTGGTGTAAGCATCACTGGAGAAGACTTAAGAGAAACCGGCACATTAGGTTCTTTGTACAATTTATTAATGGAGCGTAAAGCTTAATGGCATTTTTTAGCACATCTCATAGCCGAATAGACGGAATTAGCTGCGTAGTTCCAAAGAAGGTAGTTGATAATCATGATTATGATTACATCAATGAAACGGAACGGAAGTTTTTAATGAAAACAACCGGCATTGAGCGAAAAAGACATGTAGAAACTGGAACAACTGTTCTAGACTTAAGTAAAGTAGCCGTAGAAAGACTCCTAGAAAAACTTCAGTGGAAAAAAGAAGAGGTTGATCTACTTGTTTTGGTCACTCAATCTAGGGAATATTACTTGCCTTCATCGGCAATAATACTTCAAGATAAAATTGGACTACCAAGCAGTTGTATGGCCTTTGATATTGGTTTAGGTTGCTCAGGTTATGTATATGGTTTGTCTATCGTTGGGCAATTTCTGAGAAGTGGGCAATTTAAAAAAGCCATTTTAGTTGCAGGCGATGTTTCTTCTGTTTCAGTGCACTATGAAGACAAAAGCACTTACCCGCTTTTTGGTGATGGCACTTCTGCAACCGCCATCTCGTACGATGAAAATGCTGGAGATATTTTTTACGATGTTCAGAATGATGGTGAAAACCATGAAGCCATCATTATTCGGGATGGTGGAGCGAAAAACTTATTCAGGGATGATTCCATTGAAATAAAAAATTATGGAGAAGGCATTAACCGAAGTCGGAAAGACCTTGAACTAAATGGTTTAGATGTTTTTTCATTTTCCATCAAACATCCGCCGTCTGGTATCAAATCACTTTTAGAACAAACTCAAATTGAACTTGACTCCATAGATTATTTTGTCTTCCATCAAGCGAATAAATTAATCATTGAGACGATTCGTAAAAAATTAAAAATTCCGGCCGAAAAAGTGCCTTACTCTTTGCAAGAATATGGAAACACAAGTTCTGCTTCAATTCCAATAACCATTTGCCATCAACTAAAAAATGAAGCAAGCAATAAACGCTTCTTGCTTTCGGGGTTTGGCGTAGGGTTATCTTGGGCAGCTTGTATTTTAGACACAAAAAATGTGATATGCTTGGACCCGATCGAATATTAGCCGCAGGTAGTTTTGATTTTGAAGGCAAGGCCTTTATCATTGCAGGAGCATCAGGAGGAA